>NZ_JAKFZQ010000010.1:0-152152 GCF_021654245.1 Pseudoalteromonas sp. MMG022
CATCATAATTCCTAGTTATCGTTACTTTTAGAATATCCCTCCTCGGGTATTGGCTTTGGTGATTTGCTTTTGCAGGGCATTGTCGTTGACATGAGTGTATAGCTGAGTAGTCAAGATGCTTTGATGGCCGAGCAAGCGCTGTACAAATCGAATGTCTACGCCTGATTCAAGTAGTTGGCACGCGGCTGAGTGTCGATACATATGTGGCGTGACTTTTTCGAGCTTGGCTGCATGTGATGTTTCTCTGATGAGTTTACGAATAAAGTGAGCGGAGGCCGGTTTTCCACGGCTGTTGGTGAGTAATAATGAGTGCCCAGCGGTGGTGACGTTTCTTAATGATAAATAGGCCCTTATGAGTTCTACAACTTCACTACTAGGAATAAAAACATAGCGCTCTCTTTGGCCTTTACCAAATATTTTGATTTTCTTTTCGCTTAGATGAATATGTTTTATGTCGATGTTGACCAATTCACTCACTCTCACTCCTGTAGCAAACAACAGCTCTATCGCTAAAAGCGCGGTAAGTTGATTAAGGTGCTTGGGTGTTTTGATCAACGCGCTTAGCGTAGTGATGTTATAGCTGTCATGCTTGCAAATATTAAGGTTCGTACGCGCGGTTCTGAGCATTTTTCTTAGGTTACTTTTTGGGATATTACGAGGCAGTTGGGTGGGCACCTTGATACTAATGTCTGCCTTATGAAATGGATTCGTTTGGATAAACTCTTCTCTTTCAAGCCATCTAAACATGGCTTTTAGGCAGGCGATGCGTCTTTTTATTGTACGTACACTGAGACTTGTTTGCTGCAATCTGTGTAGGTAGTTTTGTAGTTGCTTTTTATCAAATTCACTAATTTCTTGTTCGCGAACCAATGATTGAAAGGTTGTCAGGTCTTGGCGATATGCTTTTAGGGTAAGTGTTGAAAGTTGTTTATTGGTCTTACAGTAGGCTAGAAATTGTTCGCATGTTTCGCTGATTTGCATTGATACTACTCTATATAAATTCAATGAAATTAATATGATAGTGTAGTTATTGCGAAAATAGAAATATTACCTACCAAGACGCACCAATCATTTATCACAAAGTCCAAGCGCACCACTTAAGGTGCTTTAATATCCGTCTGCCACTGTGCGGCTAGGTGGTCGATAAAAGCGCGTACAGCGGGTCTTTGATAGCTTCTGGATAAATACACTGCCCACAGTGACATGGTCGGTAATATGGTGCCCCGAAGCAGTCGCACCAGTTTGCCAGATTGGATGTGTGGATTGGCTAAATCGCAGGGGAGATAGGCAACTCCTAGGCCGTCGATACAGGCGTTGATCAAAACCGACACATCATTGGCTTTGATATTTCCATTTACTTCAATGGTGCGTAATTGATCTTGCTCTATAAAAGTCCAGCTGCGTTGCGGCACATGCACAAGACAGTTGTGATGTTTGAGTTGACCAAGAGCGTCTATCTGACCATGTTTTTGTATGTACTCGGGTGAGCAACATAGCGCACTATCTATGCTCATCAGCTTACGCGCGATAAGGGTGTCATCGGGTTGGTTTGTATAGCGTAGGGCGACATCGATATGCTCTTCGACAAGTTGGGCATTACTATCTGACATCACTAACTGAACACGTACTTTAGGGTGTTGCAAAGTAAACGGCACGAGCGCTTCATAGAGTAAGTTCTGGCCAAGTCCAATAGGGCTTGCGATACGGATCTCACCGATCAGCTCTTCATTGTGACTATGAGCAATCCTTTCTAAATGAGCAACTTCATGCAGTACGCGTTCGGATTGAGATATGAGCTCTTCTCCAGGTGCTGTTAAGCTCACCTTACGTGTTGTGCGGTGCAATAAACGCACATTAAGCCAATCTTCTAATTCTTTGATATGCCTTGTGACTTTAACCCGACTAATGCCCAACTGCTCCGCCGCTTGAGTATAGCTACCGGTACTGGCCACCTCGGCAAAGCTTCTGAGCGCTGTGATCTTATCCATAACACACTTTCATTGTTTCTTTTTATGAACTAATTATGTTCATATTTATATATTTATTACAAATACTGTTTTAAACATAATTGCACCACTGGCTAAACAGACATATTGTAATTGGAGATAAACATGAAAATAGCAGTGATAGGTGCAACAGGCTGGATTGGTTCAACCATCGTGGGTGAAGCGTTAGCACAGGGCCATCAAGTAATCGCTATCAGCCGTGAGGTGGTACCGACGGATAACTCAAATGTGGTTGTGCGCCCATTGGATTTGTTAGCTACAGTGGGGCTTAAAGAAGCGGTCTTGGGAGCGGATATAGTGATAAGTGCTATAGGCGGTCGTGCCGCTGGTAATCATGAGATAGTTGTAAATACAGCACAGCGTTTACTAGATGAGCTACCACAACTGGGAATTGCACGACTGCTGTGGGTTGGGGGAGCTGGCAGCCTGATCACCTCAAGTGGTGAGTCATTATTATCATCACCTAACTTTCCACCAGAGTATAAAGATGAAGCCATAGCACAAGGGCAAGCGTTGGATGTGTTCAAAAATACCCAAAGTGAATTGGACTGGGTGTTTGTCAGTCCTGCTGCGCAGATATTTCCAGGTGAGCGCACGGGCACATATCGTGTTGGCGGCGATCAGTTATTATTGGATACACAAGGTAATAGCACTATTTCGGTACAGGACTATGCCAAAGCGCTGGTAGATGAGGCGCAAAACTCGGTGTATCACCGCCAGCGCATCGGTATTGCATACTAAAGTGATACCATGGCGATTCGGTTTGTTCTAATGCAGGTTTAAGATTAGTATTACATCATTGAGCAAATAACTATAAACCGTAGTGGAAGCTGCGGTTTTTGCGCTTTTATGAGGTGAAAGATGAGTTTATTAGAAGGGCTGGAACATTCACTAATAGCGGGTGAGTCTTATCACACAGAGCAACATTTTTCAGTTTTGAACCCTGCCACAGGTGAGCCGTTGGCTTATGTTAGTGAGGTTGATGAGCGAGGCACTGCGCTGGCACTACAAAGTGCAACAGGCACATATGAAGTGCTAAAAGCGACCAGTGCTAAGCAACGCAGTGAAGTGTTATGGCGCTGGTACGAGCTGGTAATGGAAAACAAACCGCTACTTGCTCGCTTACTAACACAAGAGCAAGGTAAACCACTCAAAGAAGCGATGGGAGAGGTTGATTATGCTGCTGGGTATATTCAGTGGTATGCGGAACAAGCAAAGCGCAGCTATGGTGAGATTATTCCGGCCAATGATGCGCAACATCATTTAAGCGCCATAAAACAAGGGGTTGGCATAGTCCTTGGGATCACGCCATGGAATTTTCCACTGGCAATGATCACACGTAAAGTCGCCCCTGCTTATGCCGCAGGTTGTAGCTTTATTCTCAAACCTTCGGAGCAAACCCCATTATCCGCATTGGCATTGGCTCAACTGGCTTTGCAAGCTGGAATGGAAAAGGGCGCTTTCCAAGTATTGTTAACATCCGATTCTGCGGGACTCATTAAACCGCTTTGTCAGACAAGCCGCATTCGTAAGCTCACCTTTACCGGCTCAACACAAGTTGGCCGTATTTTGCTTGAGCAATGTGCAAGTACGATAAAGCGCACTTCGATGGAGCTTGGCGGCAATGCGCCTTTCATCATTTTTGAATCCGCAAATTTAGATGAGGCTGTGGCTGGGCTGATGGCTGCAAAGTTTCGCAATGCGGGGCAAACGTGTGTGGCTGCAAATCGTGTTTTATTACAACAAGGTATTGAAGAGCATTTTCTTGAACGTTTGATTAAAGCAGTCGATAAGCTTGTGGTGGGTGATGGCTTAGAAGAAGGGGTTGATATTGGTCCGCTTATTACCTTTGAGGCCAAGGAAAAAGCACAACAGCTTATTGATGATGCCATTAAAAAAGGTGCTGAGGTTATTTATCAAGGTAAGCCGCAATCAGGTCTGTTTATGGCGCCTGTTATATTGACGGGGGTTACCACAAACATGGATATTGCAAATCAAGAAATATTCGCCCCCGTGGTGAGCATCATGTCATTCTCAGGTGAATCTGACGCCGTTAAATTGGCCAATAGTGTAGAAGAAGGATTAGCAGCTTATTTTTACTCTCAGGATGTGTCACAAATACATAGGGTATCTTTATCCTTGGATTATGGCATGGTGGGTATTAATGAGGGAATAATTTCAAACCCTGTGGCACCATTTGGTGGTGTAAAGCAGTCTGGCTTAGGCAAAGAGGGTGGCCATCAAGGTTTGGATGAATACTTAACGGTTAAATACCTTTGTCAAAAGTTTGATTAGCGCATTTTTCGCAATGACTTTTCATTAATCACAAAGAGCGATAAACTTTCGCGCTGGATTATTTTTTTCTTTCAAGCAAGGAGCAAAACCATTGCAACACGTCAATACACCTATGTTGGTGGTTTTAGCAGCTGGGCTTGGTAGCCGTTTTGGTGGTGGCAAACAAATTGCGCTGTTACCGAAAGTAAATCGCACTATCATGGAGCTGAGTATTGAAGATGCTTATCATGCTGGTGTGCGTGAGGTTATTCTAGTTATTAATGCGCAGGTAAAAGCCGCAATACAGCAAGACATTTTGCCGCGTTTACCTTCGCAAATGAAAGTTACCTTGGTTGAACAAAGCATTAGACAAGTACCCGAGCAGTTTGCAAGTTATGCTGCGCAACGACAAAAACCATGGGGAACGGGCCATGCTTTACTATGCGCCAAGGCATATATAACTAAACCCGCAATAGTGATCACTGCCGATGATTATTATGGTCCGACCGCGTATCAACAAATGGTAGAACACTTTCACAGGCGGCCTGAAGATATGGCAATGGTGGCTTACCCGTTATTGAACACCTTGTCTCAACTAGGTGGTGTTAACAGAGGTATATGCCAGTTAAATGATGATAAATTAATCAGTGTTAAGGAATATACAGATATCTATCATACCGCAAAGGGGGTTGTCGGGTGTTATGAAGGCCGACAGCAACTTCTGCCTGACTCTGCGCTGGCATCAATGACATTCTGGGGAATAACGCCTAAGTTGATAGAAAGCCTAGAGCAGGGCTTTGTTGAGTTCTTAATGAGTTATGACAACGGTGTCAAAAAAGAGTATTATTTACCAAATTGTATTGAACAATGCATCGTATCAAGGAACCTGGATTTGATTGTGTATTCAGCCGAAGATCATTGGTATGGCGTTACGTTTAAAGAAGAATTAGCAGCGGTGGCAGGAAAAATACATGAACAACGCTAATAATGAAAGAGAAGTGCTCTTCGGTTGTATGCCATTATTCAATGAGGTTAGTATGGAAAATCGTGCAGTAGCGGCACACCTATCACAGCAGTTTGGACTTCAGGGTGAGCAGCCTGTCATGAATCCAATTGGCAATGGACACATTAATACCACAATGTTACTCAAAGATACAAAACAAGCTGTGGTCGTCCAAAAGCTCAATACCGATGTGTTTCCCAATCCAGAGCAACTGGTAGAGAATGCGCGTGCCATTGAGCAACATTTATCTGATAAAGTGGTACAAGGTGAATATGGCTTACATATTATTAAGCACTTGCCCACTGTCGAAAATGAATATCTAGTTAACCACAATGGCGGCGTGTGGCGGGCATTGGAGTTTATTGGCGGTAGTTATAGTGAAGATGTGGTTGACTCCACAAGTAAGGCGCAAACGGCGGCTAACGCATTTGGTCAATTTGCCAAGGCGCTTGAAGATTTTGAAGCTCAGCAATTACATCATGTGATCCCTGACTTTCACAATCTTGCCAAACGTATTGAAACCTTTAAAAAGACACTCCAACAGGACCGCCACAATCGTGCGCAACTATGTATTGATGATATCGCTTTTTGTCAGTCTCAATTTAGCTTAGCTGATGAATTGCAAGTATTGCTTAAATCCATCCCATTGCGCCCTTGCCACAACGATACAAAAATCAATAACATGCTATTTTGCACTAAAACTAATCAAGGAAAGGCTGTGATCGATATGGACACATGTATGCCTGGCTATTGGTTATTTGATTTTGGAGATATGGTGCGCACGTTCTGCTCACCAGAGGCGGAGGATTCTCTTAATCTGGAAAATGTTGTGGTTCGCGAAGAAATATTCTCAGCGATTGTAAAAGGTTATGTGGAGCCGTTGGCAGATACCTTGACCGAGCAAGAAAAAAACAGCTTTTTACTGGGGGCTAAAGTGATGCCCTTTATGATTGGCCTACGCTTTTTAACTGACTATCTAGACGGAGATAATTACTTTGCAGTGCATAGAGAACAGCACAATCTTCAGCGCTCTCGTAATCAGTTTAAGCTATATCAAGATGTGTTGGCTAAGGAGAAAATACTGAAAGATATTTTGGCTCAATACTGACATGAAAAGGCGCTACGGCGCTTTTTTTGTATCACGTGAATTATCTTAAGCCGTGGGGAGTTAGTCGCATTCTTTTTTGCATTGCTGCCCGTATGCGGTAGCGTGCAGATGAAGTATCTTTTAAGGAACAATAATAATGACAAAAATGAATCGTAGAGATTTTCTCAAAGCGGCAGGCAGCGCAGTGGGGGCAACAGCCATTGCTGGAACCGCTCTGACAGGGTGCGCACAGAGTGTAAAAGGAAACATCCCACCTCGTGCTGGGCAATCTGTGATGGGATTAGTTACAAAAAAGCTAGATATCGTGAGAGTTGGCTTTATTGGCGTTGGCCAACGCGGTTATGGTCATGTCAAACGTATGAGTCAAATTGAGGGGACGCAAATAGTGGCTATTTGTGATACTCATCAAGAGGTCCTAGACCGGTCGATTAATTTCCTGAGTGAACAAGGCCAGCAAAGACCAGCAACTTACACGGGCGCAGAGCTGGCCTATCAAGATTTGTTAGCGCGCGATGATATTGACATTGTCATCATCTCTACACCTTGGAAATGGCATGCACCGATGGCTATAGATACCATGAACAGTGGTAAGCATGCCTTTGTTGAGGTGCCTTTAGCGCTTAGCGTTGAAGAAATGTGGGACGTGGTAAACACCGCAGAGCGTACCCAACGTCATTGCATGATGATGGAAAATGTAAACTATGGTCGTGATGAACTAATGGTATTGAACATGGTTCGTCAGGGCCTGTTTGGTGAGTTGCTCCATGGTGAGGCAGCGTATATTCATGAACTACGCTGGCAAATGAAGGAAGTGGAACATAAAACAGGGTCTTGGCGCACGGATTGGCACAGCAAACGTAACGGCAACTTATATCCGACCCATGGCTTAGGTCCTGTGTCTCAATACATGAATATTAATCGGGGCGATCGATTTGATTATTTAACGTCGATGAGTTCTCCCGCTTTGGGCCGTGCCGCATACGCTCAGCGAGAGTTTTCGCCTGAACATATACGTAATCAGGCAAAGTATATCTCAGGGGATATGAACACGACTTTGATAAAGACGGTGAAAGGCCGCAGTATTATGGTTCAGCATGATACAACCACACCACGACCATATTCACGCCATAATCTTATTCAAGGTACTAATGGGGTATTTGCAGGGTTCCCTAATCGCATTGCATTGGAGCATGGCAGTGAGATCAGCTTCCATGAGTGGGATTATGAGATGAGCAGTTGGTACGCTAAGTACGATCATCCACTTTGGTTACGCATGGGCGAAGAGGCAAAACGTAATGGCGGACACGGTGGAATGGATTTTCTGATGTTCTGGCGTATGATTTATTGTCTACGCAATGGCGAACCTTTGGATCAAGATGTTTATGACGGTGCAGCGTGGTCGGTGATTTCTCCTTTATCGGCATTATCTGTGTCTAATCGCAGTGCATCTATTGATATTCCTGATTTTACTCGTGGAGCTTGGCAACAGGGTAAACCGCTAGGCATCGTAGGCGTTTAAGAGATTAAGTGATGAAACTACCAGTTCTTTTTATAGTTAGCACCCTGTTGCTCAGTGCATGTGTAACGCAAAAAGCTGATCTATCGCTTGAGCAAACCGTTAATCGGTATCTTGATGTGTATCAACAGCGTACAGACTTCGATACGTTTTTATCATTTTATGATGAACGCGCGCAGCTCGAAGATATGGTATATGGTCACTACGCAGCGAACCGAGCTGAGATAGAGCAGTTTTATGCTTGGCCGACAAGTCAGGTTACGGTACTTGATAACAAACCCTTATTTAGTATCGAGCAGAAGATTATCGACGTGCAGCAACGAGTAGCAATCGTATCAGGTGAGTTTCATCGTTTTGATTATGGTGGTGATAAACTTGGGCCTTGGCGCTTTTTAATAAAACTGCAATTTAATGAACATGGCCTGATAACATATCAGCAAGACTGGATAAACTATACCCCTAAAGCCATGGTAAGCGATGGAAAAAACCTCAATCTACGAATAGATTAGGTATTGGTTTTTTAGTTTTACAAAAGTTGGAATTGTAATGAAACTATCAGTTGAAATCAGTAAATATCCACTACATGAAGATTATGTACCATTTATTAAAGACTTCATTGAGCGCCTTAAAGCACATCAAGAGCTTAAAGTGATTAGTAATAGTATGTCTACACAAGTATTTGGTGACTATGATGTCGTTATGGGTCAGTTACAAAAGCATATGAAGCGCTCCTTTGAGGAGTATGGAAAAGTCGTGTTTGTATGCAAATTTATCAGCGGTGATTTGTCAGCCTGATGCTAGAGAGTTAGAGGAGGCATATGAGTACACTCGTAACACTGCCATACTGGGAGTATACGGCCGTATTGTTTGCGCTTCTTTATCTCGTTTTAGCGATTAAAGAGCATAATGGTTGTTGGGCATTCGGGTTCTTGAGCACATTTATGTATGCCGCGATGTATTGGCAAGGAGCACTCTTTGTTGAGGCTTTACTGCATGGCTATTACATGTTGATGTCGTTCGTTGGCTGGTGGATGTGGCGACAGGGTTTTAATAACAACAAGTTACCCATTTGCTCGTGGCCCCTTAAATTGCATATGCTGCTTGTGTTTGTGGCCGCCTCCCTTGCTATTATGGTGGCATTATTAGCCAAGGTGGCGGGCTATTATATACAGGTCGCTTACATAGACTTTTTAACCGTTTTTTTCTCAATATTGGCAACCTATCTGCTGGTAAATAAAGTGCTTGAAAACTGGTTGTATTGGATAGTGATTAATACAGCGACGATGTATTTGCTTTTGGTGAAAGGTTATTATGCAACGCTGTTGCTAAGTGTTGTTTATACGCTGATGGCTTGTTGGGGTTACAAATGTTGGTATGAAAGCTATGAGTATCGTCAGGGCAAGTCACTTGGAAAGCTATGAGATGAAAGAGCAAGCATTGATTGCCAAACTTACACAACTCAAACCTGAATTGAAGATTTATCAACTGAGACCACTCAACAAGGGCTTAAGCAATGAAAATTACTGGTTAGACTCTTCACTTGGTCCATTATTGCTCAAACTATATCGTAGTCACTTTCCACTGAGTGCGCTTAAAGCTCAGCAACGCCTTGCAATAGAAACAACCGTCACCCAGCCGGTCGTTATGTGGCACAAGGAAGAGAAGCTTGCTCTGTTTGCATTTGCACCAGAGATCAAACAGTCGCTCGACTTAAACGCGATTCTGTCATCTCTGTTTGAAATCCATGAATTTCAAGCCAACGAAGACAGTGAAATTTTGGATATAGGAAAATTATTACAAGAGATAGACACGACACGTTATTCATTTGCTGAGTGTAGATTACATTGGGCGGTGGAGAAAATAGCATCCTTACCTAGGGACATGGCTTTTTGTCACAATGACTTAGTTACTGATAATATTATTGCAAGTAGCCAGGGTATCAAGTTCATTGATTTCGAATATGCAGGCTATAACGATGTGTTTTTTGATTTGGCTGCGCTTTGCTGTAGTTTTAATTTAACAGTAGTACAGCAAAGTGAAATGCTGGACATGTACTTTTCATACAAGCATATGTCGACGCCTGAATATGCAACGGATAAGTTGCGGGCGTACCAGATTGGCTATTTACTGTTAAGCGTACAGTGGTATGAAAGTCGCGATTACGTTGAGTTAGCAGCGCCTTTGCGACTTCAACTACAGGGGTTAGCGGGTTAAATACCGCCCAAGCGTTGTGCAAGTTCTTTATACTTCTCAACATCCGCGCGGTCAAAAATGGGCTGTCCCTGAGGGTCTTGATCCTTCGCAACGAGTAGATTTTCTCTTGCCAAGCGTCTAACACGTTCAACTTTTACGCCAAGGAATTCTGCGACTTGCTCAGTGGTCATAGGGGTCATAAATATCGTCCTCTTGATGTACAAATACGTAATGACGCTTTGTTGTTAAAATGTGTGGTCATTACTTTGTTTTACGCTATTACAGTGCCTAGCTTAGGCAACCGTACCAATAAGCATAGTTAAATATCGTGTTTTTTGTGTCTTGTATAGTATTTTTTTGAATTTCAGGTGGTTTATTAACCATATAGCGCACAAATGCTAGTATTTATTTTTCGATGCCATTATCATAACGCCTCAGGTCATACTGATGTGCTCTCGTGGTGAAATGGATATCACGTAGCTCTCCGGAAGCTGAGTTGCAGGTTCGATCCCTGCCGAGAGCGCCAGTTACCTTATCTTCAACACTCACTTTTGTATGTTATAGCCAATGCTTGGCTCTGAAATAATAGCCAATTCCGCCCGTTAATAAGCACAAAGAGACTACAAATAGCGCAAAGGCATAAGGTGACTCTGTGCCTGGAATTCCACCAATATTGACTCCCAGTAAGCCCGTCAAAAACCCCAATGGTAGAAACAAAGCTGCGACGACTGACATAACATACATACGCTGGTTTAATTGTTCGCTCAGTTGGTTTGATAGGCTGTGCTGTATGACCTGTGCTCGCTCTATTGCCGACTCCAATTCTTCAACATAACGACTCAATGCGTTATTTGCCTCATCCAATTTATGTATCGCGCTATCGTTGAGCCATGATGGCTGGCAATCAACAAGCTCTGTGATGGCAACCTTTTGCGGCTTTAAGTAACGCTTTAAAGCGATGGTTTGACGGCGGGTGGTCGAGAGCACACCGGCATCAATTTGCCCATCGTGATTATCTAGGCAATCTTCAAAGGCATCGAGTTGTTCATCAATTTGATAGATCACATCCTGCATTCTTGAGGTCAGGCGCTGCACCAAGCTGCTCAGTAGATCAGCAATATCACAAGGGCCTTTTTTATGCTTTAGTGACTGCAACACGTCTTGTGCAGACATCAATTGGCGTTTGCGTAGAGTAATCAACAGGTTCTCATTCACAAAGCAACGAATTGAGACCATATCTTCAGGGCTTTGTTGAGGATTTAAATTTACACCCCGTAAAAACAGTAGCAGGCCATGTTCCGCTTGAGTGACCCGTGGCCTTGTTTCATCTGTTGTGAGTGCTTGCCATTCCCATTCTTGCAAATAAGACTGAGCTTGAAGCCAAGTTATTGTGTCGTTAGCACTATAATCGAAATGCAACCAAATGGGCTTATTTTGCGCTTGTAGCTGGGCTACGCTTTGTAAATCATTTAGCTCAAGGGCGCCACCTAAGCCATCTAGTTGTACCGCATGTACTAAACCTGAATTCATTGTAATACTCCTTTGCGACAGTTTTACCATGGTTGTATAAAATTATTGATACTTCAATGTAATTTTCTAATTGTTTGGATAAATAATACTCGCTGTTATATGCTGAAAATTGCTGTATAAGACAGTTTTTTAAGGAGCGAGTATGTCTGACAAGATTAATGTTGGTTGGCGTGAGTGGTTATCGCTGCCAGAGCTTGGAATTGCTCGTATTAAGGCAAAAGTAGATACCGGCGCACGTACTTCTTGTTTACATGCATTTAGGGTTGAACCATTTGATAACCAAGGGCAGCCTTGGGTCAGGTTTTGGCTTCATCCAGAACAAGAGCGCACAGATGTGGAACTCTATTGCGAGGCGGCAATTAAAGACGAGCGGCAGGTGACAGATTCTGGTGGTCATAGAGAAATGCGCTACGTTATAGAGAGTAACGTCGTCATCGCAGGGCAAACTTGGCCGATAGAGATTACTTTGACGAACCGCGACAACATGAAATTTAGAATGTTATTAGGACGCACAGCAATGGCTGGTCGAATAGTCGTTGACCCAAACGCTTCATATTTAACCAAAGAAACGGAACAACAATGAAAATAGCGATTTTATCCCGCAACAAGCAACTTTACTCGACTCGTCGCTTAATCGAAGCAGCGAAGCAGCGAGGTCATGAAATTATTGTATTGGATGCGTTGCGCTGTTACATGAATATTAATTCACAAGAACCTGAAATTCACTTCAAGGGCGAGCGTATCACCGAAGTAGAAGCCGTGATCCCTCGTATTGGTGCCTCGATTACATTTTATGGCTGCTCGGTATTACGTCAGTTTGAAATGATGGGCGTTTATCCGCTGAACGAATCTGTCGCAATTACGCGTTCACGAGATAAACTGAGATCATTACAATTGCTGTCACGCAAAGGTGTCGGTATGCCAATTACTGGGTTTGCCAGTAAGCCCGATGACGTAAAAGACCTACTTGAGATGGTCGGTGGTACGCCTGTTGTGATCAAGTTGTTAGAGGGCACCCAAGGGATTGGCGTGGTATTGGCAGAAACCCGTAAAGCAGCCGAGAGCGTGATTGAAGCGTTTATGGGCCTCAAAGCCAATATTATGGTGCAAGAATACATCAAAGAAGCAGGCGGTGCTGATATTCGCTGTTTTGTTATCGGCGATAAAGTGATTGCAGCAATGAAGCGTCAAGCACAAGAAGGTGAGTTTCGCTCTAACCTTCACCGTGGTGGCAGCGCCAGTCTTGTACGTATTTCTCCAGAAGAGCGCAAAACGGCGGTGGCTGCGGCTAAAGCGATGGGTTTGAACGTGGCTGGGGTAGATTTACTGCGCTCTAGCCGTGGTCCTTTGGTGATGGAAGTAAACTCATCACCGGGATTAGAGGGTATCGAAAAAGCAACGGGCAAAGACATTGCCGGTATGATCATTGATTTTATCGAAAAAAACGCTGCATTTAAGAGGACTGCAACACGTGGCAAAGGCTAGAATAAACAGGCCATTCACCCTACTTGATACCTGTATCGGTGTCGGTGAAAGAAAAACATTATCGTTGGAAGTTGCTAAGCTATACACGCACACGCCGTTGACCATCCCAATAGAGGTGGTTAACGGGCTTGAGAAAGGACCGGTTGTCTTAGTGTGTGCTGCAATTCACGGAGATGAACTCAATGGTGTTGAAGTGGTTCGTCAATTACTTGGTAAGATAGACGTTCGAGAACTTAAAGGCACCATTATCGCAGTGCCAGTGGTTAACGTATTTGGGTTTGTACAAAAGTCACGTTATCTGCCAGATAGACGCGATTTGAATCGTTGTTTTCCAGGTTCAGAGCGGGGCTCGCTTGGCGCGAGAATGGCGCACATGTTTTTCTCTCAAGTGGCCAGTTTATGTACGCATATTATTGATCTCCATACGGGGGCTATACATAGGTCAAACTTGCCTCAAGTGCGTGCTGACCTATCATGTCCTGAGACGGCTGAAATTGCCCATGCGTTTGGTACGCCTGTGGTGATTGACGCCACGTTGCGAAATGGATCGCTGCGTAGTGAAGCCAGCAGCCGAGGTATTCCGGTTGTCACTTATGAGGCAGGGGAGGCGCTAAGATTTGACCCCTTGGCCATAGCGGGCGGTTTACAAGGCGTTGAAAATGTCTTGAAAAAGCTAAAAATGCTAAAAGGAAGAAGGCGCAAAAAAGGGCCAGAACCTGTCATTGCAGCGTCAACCAGCTGGATCCGTGCAGAGGTAGATGGCATTGTTCGTGCTCAAGTCAATTTAGGCGCACGGGTCACCAAAGGGCAGGTGTTAGCTTATATCGATAACCCGTTAGGCAGTAACGAGCTGGCACTTAAGGCTCCGCGCAGCGGTATCGTTATCGGCCAGCAAACGCTACCTTTGGTAAATGAAGGGGATGCTGTGTTTCATTTGGCCTACTTTGCTCATGCAAACTCGCTGGTGGAGCAACAGGTTGAGTCATTTATCGATGAGCTTAGCGAAACCAATGAAACCAACGGTAGTGTAGAGTTAAATAATTAATTACTATCTACATAACTTAGTAACCTGCCTAAACACAGGTTACTCGTTTACTTTTTCGGGCCCAATACGCGTTTTGGCGCTGGTGTTTTGGGTTTGCTTGGCTCTTCGCGAAGTACTAATACTGGACGGGTAACAAATAAGTTGTTTGGGTAAATTACACGGTGGCCATCAACGTTTTTTAGAACAACATTCATTAAGCCCATTTCAACGATGCAGCCTTCAATGTGGTTTGCACCATCGACAATACGCACCCAGTTTCCGACACGACAATAGTTTTGTATAAACATCAGTAAAAATGAGGTCAAATTACTGAGTAAAGACCAGCCTGCAAACAGGGCTACACCTAACATTGCGAACAATGAAGACCCAAGTACCAGCAGTCCTCTAAGCTCTATGCCCCAAAAAACAAGCAGTAAGCATATCAGCACGATGGCTGTGATTATTTTTAGCAGTAGCTCCGCTCTGAGCTGACGATGTGTATCTATCTTGCCTTGAGTAACTCTATCAAGTACCCGTTGGCTGTATTTAAAAATGATAGGAAAAAGTAGTAACACGAATGCCGTGACCACTAAGCGGTACTGTTCCGCTAATATAGTCGTTAAATAAGACAAGTCTCTATCCCATAACTGAAATTTGCATGGTTATAGCATAGTGGTACAGTTCTTAAAAGCGATTCTTTACGGTGAATAGCCATTGAATGTCATCGATGTTTTCTGGCCCATTGATTGGTGCCGCAACATCAAGATGTAGCACTAACCCCGCGTTGGCGCGGCTAGGGGCAAGGCGTAGTCCCATCCCAATATTTTTCAAATAATCAGGATTACTGTCGACTAACGAATGGCCACGCACGCGACCTATATCGAAAAACACTGCTGCACCGACTTTGAACAGTTGCAGCAAGTCATACTCCCAATAGTAGCGTTTTTCTATATTCACCAAAACACTTTTGCTACCATGTTGATATTTAATTGGAAAGCCTCTTAGGCCAGTTTCGCCTCCCAAAGTTAGCTGCTTGTCTTGGGTGAGGTTTTTAGCAAATCTTAGTTGCACTTTAGCATACCAAGACTGGTATAAACTGGTATTGAGGTAATATTCAAAATTGGCCTCAGTGACCATGTTGCGTGCGGTGTTTTGTTCGCTATTCCATTGTCCATCAACAGATAAAGCCACCCGCCACAGGCTTCTGTCGGATGTGAAATGGGCTTTTTGTGCGGACAGTTGATAAACCAAGTGGCTGTCCTCATTACTCAACTGATCATCAGAATACCCAAGCATGGCGTTGATGTTCCAGCCCAGATTTAAATCCTCTGTGCGGTAGATGGAGTCAAAGTTTCTGACTTTGATGTAATTGTCCTCAAACCAGTGACCTTTGAGGTAGGGATAACTTACTGTTCTATTTTCAGCAATCGGCAAGCGAGTTTTTTGAATTCCTTTAAATTCATCTTCTTGGTGGTGAAAGCCGACACTTAGGCGCTGGGTCCAATCACGAGAAAGCGTGGTAGCAGCACCAAAATATATATCTGATATTTGGGTTAAATGTTCAAATTCAGACACCACTTCGCCAGCTTCGTACAAAGATTCAATACGCCGGTTTTCGTAATCAGACATACCATAGCTATAAGGCGTTTCCGTTGAAAAAAATGGGTAGTGCACACCGATGTAGTGGCGTTTTCCGTCGTCATTATCAGCATATTCAACACGGCCACGATAGCGGGTTGACAGTATGTTGGGGTCGTCATACACAAATAAGTAACCAGAGCGGTCTTTGTCACTGGTATGAGTCAGTGATAGGCGCTTACCCCAACCTAGTAAGTTAGTTTCTCTAAAGCCGATGCGTGATGAATTTTCGCCACCGCTACGGCTAAAGCTCAGTTCAGGCAACAAGGTCCAAAGATCACGGGTAACGACACTCACATGAATGTTGCCATGGCAGTCTTCTTCGGCAAATACTCTGGCGTCGTACAAAAAGTTTTGGTTTCTGAGCAATCGCTCCGACTCAACAAGCCTTTTTTGCGAATACATATCTCCTTCTTGGAATAACAATATGCTACGCAATACTTCAGGTTTGGTGGTTATATGGGCGCGGTTGGCAAAGCGAAATAGCGCGTTATCTTCTTCTGGTAAACTGGTATCAAAAACATTGAGCTGATGAAAACTCACTGTTTCAATGTGCTTAGTTTCACCTTCGGGAGGGAGGTTAGGTTCTTTATCCAGCTGGCGTTGTAAGTTGCTGTTGAGTGGTTCTTCAGCTCTTTGATTAGCACAGCTTTGGGTTGCGTGTTCAAGGTTTTGAGCGACGCTTGGAGCGGACATTAGGGCGCTGAAAATGACTAAAAAGTGATTGCATTTCAGTGCCTTCATTCGCAACTCCCAATCAATTATTTAACCATATGAATGCTTTACTATAAACAAACCTTAGTCTTTAAGTCTATTTCATAATTAAGAATTTGATAGAAATAATTGAGCGAGTTTTGGCAAAAAAGGTGCCGCATCTTGTCCTTCAGGGGCTATCCAAATACTCTCACTGTAATGTTCAAAGTTGAGGTTGAAGCTTTGCTGAGCGTAGCTAAATCGTAGTTGATGACGGTCTGCCCCTTGCGCAAACTCTATGATTTGGATGTGCTGTGGATGGTGCAAAAAGATACTGCCCCATAGTTCAAATTCATCTGCTTCGGGCAAGCATGTTGGTGTAATGATCAATATTTGGTATTCAGGGTCAAATTCGACTTGGCTCATGATTTTTCTCTTAGCTAATTAGCTGGCTGCCAGATAGTTGCGAATAAGTTGCATAAAAGGCGCGCCGTATTTGCTGAGCTTGGTAAAGCCAACTCCAGAGACTTTCAAAAACTCGCTGTCTGTGGTTGGCATAAGCTGCGCCATTTCTGCCAGCGTTTTGTCATTAAAGACCACATAGGGTGGTACGTCGTCTTCATCGGCCAGCTCTTTTCGTAAACTACGTAGCTTCGCAAAGAGCTTTTTATCGTAGTTAAATTGAGCCAGTTTGTCCTGGTAAACGTGTTTAGCCTCAAGTCTTGGCTGCGCAAGTTGTAGCGTGTACTCGCCCTTTAAAACCGCTCTGGCGGCCTCAGTTAAACGCAGGCTAGCACCTTGTGTAATATCTTGTGCGAGTAATCCATGGTGAATAAGTTGGCGTAATACACTGAGCCAAAATTCATTGCTGTGTTGTTTACCAATACCGTAAGTGCTCAGTGTGTGATGTTGATTATCTCTGATACGGCTGGTATTTGCCCCTCGCAACAGGTCAACAATATACCCCAGACCAAATCGTTGCTCTGCTCTGTACACACATGAAAGTGCTTGCTGGGCTACTAAAGTGCCATCAAAGCGCTTCGGTGGGTTTAGACAAATATCACAGTTACCACACGGTTCACGCTGATATTCACTGAAATAGTTTAAAAGAATTTGTCTACGACAGGTTTGTGCTTCAGCAAAGCTGGCCATCGCGTTAAAACGTTGCTCTTCAACACGGCGTCTGTGCTCGTCTTCTATATCTTCAAAAAAGCGTTTCACGCGGCCAATGTCTGCAGGGTCAAAGTACATGATCGCTTCCGCTGCGAGGCCGTCTCTACCTGCGCGTCCCGTTTCTTGGTAATAGGCTTCGATACTTTTTGGAATGTCGTAGTGTAGAACGAAACGCACATTCGATTTGTTAATACCCATGCCAAATGCGACGGTGGCTACCACGATGTGAATATCGTCTCGAGCAAAGGCTGTTTGCACAAACTGGCGCTGTTCATTGCTCATCCCTGCGTGATAAGCCGCGGCATTAAAACCTGCATCTGCGAGCTTTTCAGCTATCTCATCAACTCTTTTTCTACTGGTACAGTAGATGATACCACTTTGGCCCTGCTGAGTTCTCAGATAGCGCATGAGCTGGGACAGCGGCTTGAACTTTTCTTCGATAGTGTAGCGAATATTCGGTCTATCAAAACTGCCGGTGTGGATATAGGGCTGGTTAAGCCCTAGCTGATGAACAATGTCTTTACGTGTTGCAATATCCGCAGTGGCGGTGAGTGCCATCATTGGAACGGCAGGGAACTGTTGTTTTAGTTCGCTTAGGCGGCAGTAATGTGGTCGAAAATCATGCCCCCAGTGTGACACGCAGTGCGCTTCATCAATCGCAAACAAGCTAATATTGAGGTTTCTCAAGCGCTCTTTAAATTCGTATTGCAGTACTTTTTCTGGTGCGACATACAGCAGTTTTACATCGTTGTGATGTAGGCGTTGATAAATTTCTTGCTGCTGCTGGAAGGTGAGGCTGTTATTAATAAATTCAGCTTTGATCTCTAGCGCTTGAAGCTGAGCAACTTGATCTTGCATCAGTGAAATGAGTGGTGATATGACCACTGTCAGGCCCGGTAAGGTTAAAGCTGGAATTTGATAGCATAATGATTTACCACCACCGGTCGGTAGCAACACCAAAGCATCTTGTGCACCAAGAACAGCATTAATTACGGCGCTTTGGCCGTCACGAAACTCACTGTAGCCAAAGATTTCTTTGAGTACGGTGTGTATATCGGTTTGTTCTATAGTAAGGGCTTGGTTTTCCATCGCCGTGCATTCTAGATGTTTTTGTCACGCTTGTCTGTAACTTTTAGTGCTTGCAAAATAACCATTCTGGGCTTAAATTTACTGGTCAGATGAGTTTGAGGGGAAGTACATGGATAAGGCAGTGTTGCTCGATCAAGTTGGCAATATTTTTGTAGAAAAAATGCCGTTTAATCGTTTTTTAGGGATGAGTGTTCAAGCGATCAGTGCTGAAAAGGCACAAATTCAATTACCTTGGAAGGACGAATTTATTGGCAATCCAACGCAAAAAATACTCCACGGAGGCGTGATCTCTGCACTTCTAGATAATGTAGGAGGTTTGCTCGCTGCAGCTTCAATTATTGATAAACTGCCAGAAGATGAGTTACATAGCGTTCCCAGTAAACTAGCGACATTGGGCACGATTGATATTCGCACTGACTTTATACGTCCTGGTAGAGGTGAGCGCTTTATTGCCAGTGCGACTTTGATACGCTCGGGCAATAAAGTATGTGTTTGTCGCATGGAGCTGCATAATGAACAGGGAGTGCAGCTGGCTTTTGGCACAGGCACTTATTTAGTGGGATAGCAACTTACAATCTGCGCATAATTAATTTACGTCTATATGGCCAAATTAGTCATTAAACTTTCCGCAAAAAAGGTATAATGCCGCCTCAAATTTTTAGGGGGTGGTATGGGCCAAACAGGAACTCAGCAACAGGGATATATTTTTGCTGCACTGGCATTTTTTATGTGGGGCCTTGCGCCTATTTACTTCAAACAAATAGATACTATTGATGCGATTGAAATTTTAACCCATAGGGTGATCTGGTCGATGGTATTCATCGCCATCATCATTGGTTTCTTAAAACAATGGCATAAAGTTCAGCACGTACTGAAAAAGCCAAAGTTATTGTTGATGCTGTGTATCAGTGCAGGGTTGTTAGGGTTTAACTGGGGTCTGTTTATTTGGGCGGTGAATAACAACCATATGCTTGATGCAAGCCTAGGTTACTATATTAACCCATTGCTCAATGTCTTACTGGGTATGGTGTTTTTAGCAGAACGATTGAGAAAGTGGCAACTTGTCGCGGTGGCGATGGCCGTAATAGGTGTTACCATTCAAGTGATAAGTTTTGGTTCTTTCCCCGTGATTGCCTTTTCACTGGCCAGTTCGTTTGCCGTGTATGGGTTGATCCGCAAAAAAATTCCTGTGGAGTCCTTACCAGGGCTATTGCTTGAAGCGGTAATACTCACGCCATTTGCACTGGCATATTGGTATTTTAGTGTGCCCACGGCCACATCTGATTTAATTCAAAATAACCTGATGACGAATATACTGTTGGTAAGTGCAGGGGTGGTTACCACCTTACCATTATTATGTTTTACGGGGGCGGCAAAGCGTATTCCTTACTCAACACTCGGGTTTTTCCAATACATAGGTCCGAGTTTGATGTTTATCTTGGCTGTGGTGTTTTATGGTGAAGCGTTCTCTGCGCAGCGAGTGGTTACATTTGCCTTTATATGGAGCGCGTTAGCGCTATTTAGTTGGGACTCTTATCAAAGTGCACGAAAAGCCAGAAAGGGTGATTTAAAGGGCGTATAGCCCTTTTTACCGTTAATGTGCGATTTGGTTTCTACCATTGTCTTTGGCGACGTATAGCTTTCTATCAGCCAGTTTAAGTAGTTCATCAATCTTAGGTTCCAGCGCCGAGATAAAGCCAATAGAAACGGTGAATGCGACTTGGTGCGCCGAGAATGAGGCGCTATTGAACTCAATATATTGCCGAAACAGTTCGAGCTTTTCTAGGTTTTGCTCGGCTGTGTCATCTGAAAAGTAAACGGCGAATTCTTCGCCGCCCATCCTCGCTGCCAATTGACCAGGAAAGAATTTCTCAAACAACATAGCGAACGAACTCAATACGTCATCGCCCACATCATGCCCATAGTTGTCGTTAATACGCTTAAAATAGTCAATATCAATCATGGCAAGATTGCTCTTAAGCTGTTTGACGGTACGCAGCTTTTGCTCGCGATTAGCTTGTTCAAAAAAGTATCTGCGGTTGGGGAGCTTCGTCAAATAGTCTGTGTTAGCTTGTAGCCTTATGGTCGCGATGTGATCGAGCATATCCACGTTAAGACTGAGTCGACAGTAAAACTCTTCGGCGTTAAACGGTTTGCGTAAATAGTCATTGGCGCCGCTTTTTAAAAAGCGAGCGGATAGATGCGATGTGTCTGATCCCGAGACACCAATGATCACTTTATCCTCATTACTGTATAGGCGGCGGATCTCTACACAGAGCTCCTCGCCATTCATTTTCGGCATTTCATTATCTACGATGATCACCGAAATATCAGGATTTTGCCTAAGTACTTCTAGCCCTTCAACACCGTCGGACGCCTCTAGGATTTGATATTTATGTCGCAGGAGAAGGCTACAAATGTACATTCTAGAATGGCGTGAGTCTTCAACAACGAGTATTTTTACGCTTTCGTTTCTGGGTAAACGTGTGAGTTGGTTTTTAAGGTACTGATAGGCTTGTTTGTTCTCCTTGGTGATGTAGTCAATGATGGGGTACTTATCGACCGCAGCTCGAGTGCGGGCATCAATATTGCCTGTCATCACTATGGTTGGGATCTCATTTTTAATGGTAAAGGGTATCGCTTCGCCGCTTGGCGCATCGGGCAGTATAAAATCAACGACAGCGCAAAAATACTTGTGATCTGTAACTAATGTTTTAGCCTGCGCAAGTGATCCTGCAATATCAGCTTCATAACCACAAGATATTGCAATGTGTTTTTGTACCTTTGCAATTGTTGGGGTATCTTCAATAATAAGAATTCGTCGAGCCACAACCCAGCCTTGTTATTTTTATTCACCTGTTAGTTGTAAACTGATCTGCCATAAAAAGCAACGCTAGGAGTGAGACAAAAATATTAGTTTTGATTTATTTTGAATAAGTTATAAGGGGTTAATATTTTGTTCAGTTGGGGTGGGGTAGTGCAGGTATACTTGGCAAAACAGTCTAGCATACACTGCACTAAATTATTTATAGCTCGTCGTCTGCGCTGCTATATTGATGCATTGATGGGTCCGGCACGATTCTTGAGCGGCCAAAAAGCGTGTGAAACTTGGTTTTACAGGTTGTAAGCTTAAGATATTTGGCCCAAGTGCGTTCAAAAATATTGCTTGGAGGCAGTTGGCCCTCCATCACATTAACAAACTGAACTTGAAAACTATTTTGTGGTTCACAGTCTTTGTTGTATAAGCTTTTTAGAATTACGCCATGTTGCTCTAAGACCTGCGCTTCAGCGAGAGTAAAGTGACCGCTGCGGCTAAAGCCTCTAGGAAAGTTAGCATCATCGTAAAAGGCGCGTGGGCTTGCAAAGGCGTTATGTAAGTTCGCTAGGTTTTGTTCCATAACTTTATCCTCACTTTGATATTGGGTGGAGTATGGATCAGGAATAGAATTTTTTTAAACAAGTTTTTTTTATCGTAAGGAACAAAAGTGGACATAGATCTGTTAAAGACTTTTGTGGAAGTAGTGAAGACTCGTCATTTTGGTCGAGCTGCAGAAAATTTGTATATAACTCAGTCGGCTGTCAGCTTTAGAATTCGCCAATTGGAGCAAAGCTTAGGGGTGAATTTGTTTATTCGTCAGCGTAACAATATTCAGCTGACAGCACCTGGTGAGCGCTTATTGCCTCATGCGACTATGATCTTGACGGGAATGCAGCGGGCGAAGGTTGATGTTGCGCTGGCAAACAATATGCACAAGCAGCTGTCACTCTCTGGTACGCCCAATATTTGGGATGCATTTTTGCAATTTGGTATCAATAATATCGTCGCTGCAATGCCCGGTGTTTCTTTGGTTGCAGAAGTGAAAGCTCAACAAGAGAGCACGAGGCTGTTGTTGGAGCGTACACTTGATCTAGCGGTTTTATTTGATCCCCCAAAAGTTGATGAGCTGGTCGTAAAGTCTATTCGCGATTTGCCGATTATTCCGGTCAGTACCTTTGAGTGTGAAGATGCGTTAGCATTTTTTAATAATCAGTACGTCTATGTTGATTGGGGCACCGCGTTTTCACTATGGCACGCCAAGCAGTTTAGCGGCACCACGCCACCTTATTTTAGAACCAGCACCGGAAGAATTGCCCTAGATCTAATCATGCAATGTGGCGGTAGTGCCTTTATTCCACAGGCGCTGGCGCGAGATATGATTGAACAGGGTAAGTTATTTCATATTGAGTGTGTTGATCAGGTATCTAGAGAAATCTTTATCGCTTATCACAAAGACAATGAGCAAAAAGAGCAAATAGAAACCATTACAAGCTTACTTATGTCATTAAAATAATGTCACTTATATTGTTTTTTTATGACATGTTGTCTTTTTAGGTAATTTGTTTATCTGTTTGTTATTGTTGTAGTATTTTGCAATGTTTCTTTATGGTTTCATATTTAAGTCAGTTTTTTTACTGCTTTTGAGTGTGTGTAATATTTCTGTCATTAAGCGCTGGCAAACTGCGCATGTTTTAAAAATTTACGTGTTGCGATATTGAGGAAATACACATGAAACTGACTAACTCTGCACTTTTGTTCTCTGTATTGAGTGCGCTTTCATTAAATGCCTATGCTGATGTAACGGTATACGGTAAAGCGAACGTTTCACTGCAATCGAGTGATGAAGGTGAAGGTTCAGCAACTGAGATCAAAAGTAATGCATCTCGCTTTGGCTTCAAAGGCGCTGAAAAGCTAGAAGGTGGTCTAGAAGTTATCTACAAACTTGAGTTTCAAGTAGACTTATCTGATGCTGATTCAAAAGGTGACGATGACAACATCACAGCACGTAACCAATACGTTGGTTTAAAAGGTAGCTTTGGTGAAGTAGTGATTGGCCGTAACGATACTGCATTCAAGCAATCTCAAGGTAAACTTGATTTGTTCAATGACCTTGAAGGTGATATCAAAAACTTGTTCAAGGGTGAAAACCGTCTTGGCAACTCAATCTCTTATAAGTCTGCCAGCTTCAATGGTTTTAAATTCTTAGGTACTTATATTGCTGAAGATAACACAGAAGGCGAAAACGGTTTTTCAACGGCGTTGACTTATGGTGACAGTGGTCTGAAAAAGTCGTCTATCTATGCAGCGGTTGCCGTTGATAGCGAAGTTAAGGGTCGTGACGCGGTACGCTTCTCAGTACAAGGTAAAGTAGCTGATTTTAAACTTGGCGCTATGTACCAAATGCAAGAGAAAGTGGATGGTTCTGAAGAAGCTGATGGCTACATGCTAAACGCCGCTTACAGCTTTGGCGCAAACACGTTAAAGGCTCAGTATCAAGTACTTGATTTTGACCAAGGCGACAAGCTAGACGGCGTTTCAATCGGTATCGATCACAAGCTGAACAAAGTAACTAAGCTATATGGTTTCTACTCAACATTTGATGGCGATAACCAAGTTGAGCGTGATTACCTTGGTTTAGGTATTGAATACAAATTCTAATAAAACAGAAGATTCCCACCAAAAGGCTCACATTGTGAGCCTTTTTTGTCTTTTCTTTCATTATCTAATCATTTTTTAAGCCATTAACGAGCGGCAACTATATACAACGCGAATATCGGGTTGCTAACTCCCTTACATGTAATTATTCCAGCTAACAGCTACTTCATGACATAGCAAAAAATTTAGAGTTTGTTTACTACTGTTTACAAAATTACAGTAATACCTATGGTATCACAACATGTTTTACAATATCATTGTGCTGTTTATGGGTACAAGGTGGTGCTTGAAATGAGTATGAAAAGTGACAAAGTCAAAGGAACCTCTCTAGTTGATCTTCTTACCGACGCAAAAAATATTGAGGCACTTGAGCATATTCACTTAATTGCTCTAGATGAGCCTGTCAAGGGGTTTTTTGAAGCTTTCTTTGCTAGATATCTGTGTGGTGGAGAAGCACTGAAAGGGTGTAGAGGTGTATCTCGAAAACGCCTTGCAATGGCATATTCCGGGGTAAATTGTTTTGATGCACAGTCTCTATACCTGTCCAAACAAATTGATAACTATATAGCAGCAAAAAGCTGGCTATTAAAGAATAGGATAAGTATAGAGAGTTTAAATGATATTAACTATTTGATGAGAAAATCAGACTCGGATGGAAAGCAAATTGGGATTCGAACGTCTGAAGTATTTGTAGGAAAAAGTTATGAAAAAGCGACCTACATACCACCAAATTATACCTTACTAGAAGAGCTCATGTCAGACTTAATAAGCTTTCTTAATTGCGATAAGGTCAGCTCAATTACTAAATCATATGTTGCGATGAGTCAGCTTGCGCAGATACATCCATATACTGACGGCAATGGACGTGTTTCTAGATTGCTGTGGGAGTCAATTATTGATAAAGAGAGCGTTAAGCCAATCCACCCTTCTTTATATAGACTCTCGATAAGCAAAACACCGCAATTATATAAAAGCAAAGGCTTTAAAGACCATGAAACAGTTAATTATTGGGTGAACTCAGCATTATGGGGTGAAAAGTTAAAAGAGCAAATAAACGTTGAAACAAAGAAAACAGTAAGTGCGATACAAACAAAATTGCTTTTTAAAGCAATGATGAAAGAATCGATGCTTGTAGTAAATAGGCTGTGGTTGTATCCAGTTTTCACCATAAATTCATTGGTATTTAAAGGTGTCGAGATTTTGAAGTTTGAAATAATAGAGGAGTTGAAAGTAGCAGGGATTATTAAAAATAAGCGCACAAATATTTTGGAAACCGGAAGTGTGTTTGAAGCGGAAATACTTACCGCATATAGAGATAAAATAGAAAGTTTAATTTTTTCAACAGAAGCAGGGAATTAAAATGAATTTTTTAAAGTTTTCATCAGTCGCTTTAGCTGTCAGTGTTGCGTTTAATGGTGGCGTACAAGCAGAAACAGAAACTAGTAATATAGAAAATGATAGTAACTATCAACAGCCACATAGTGAACTTCTTGAAATAAATGGTTGGGCTAGTAAAAATAGTGGTTTTTACGCCAATTATGAGACAGGTATATCTCCTCCACAGGCTTAATAAAATATTTAAGTAACTTTTAATTTTAACCAAGTTAGAACTTGGACTTTATAGCAAGGATCATAAATGAGAGTTTTTGCGTTATCAAAAGTAGCAGTGACTACTGCACTTTTGATGTGTGGTAGCATTAACGATGCAGCTGTTGATAATTTTATTGAAAATGATTTCGATTACAAAAGTGCTAGTAGCTATTTAATGATTGGTGATGGTTGGATTGGTTTCAATAGTGCCAGCGCTGGCTTATGCACCAATACAGATCAACATAAATGTACGGCAAGGCCTCCTGAGCCACCCGAAGACCCAATTTTTCAGCCTCCTGAACGAATAGGTGAACCTGAAGACCCTAGGCCACCCAGTGGTGGCGGCGGTGGCGGCGGTGGAGGTAGTGGTGGCGACAACAGTGGCGGCAAGGAACCTCTACCTATTTCTAGTGATGACTTAGAAATGCTCGGAGATGCGGCCGCGACAGCCATTGCAATTAAGGCGGAAATACACAAGCTTTTAAGTAAAAACTTGCTCTCACCTGAGGGACGTAAAAAAGCTAAGCGTTTACTCGAGTTAATGGATGCACTAAATGATAAGAGCAACCTATTTTTAGCTGCTATTAACTCGGGGTCGCAGACATTGGCCCATATCTACCAAAAACAGTATTCAAAAGCAGCTGCTGAGGTACTTGCTGGACTTGCTGGTATACCAATAGGTATAGTTGCTACACGTGTAGCAGGACCTTTGGGCCCTCTTATCACACTAAAAGCAACATCTGAAATAGAGTCTGCTGCAGAAGCCTACTTTGATCATATGATAGATTATTATGATCGCAGCGAATGGTATGATCAAGTAGAAATAGATAGAAGCTTGAGATGTATGTATCAAGTTATGAATCCTGATTGTCGAAATAGTAGAATACCATAGCTGAATGTTATACTTATTGGGGGAGGGGTCCCCCATTTTTATCTAGGTAAGTTGATGCTAAAACTGAAAAAGAAGTTAATTAATTATGAAGTGATTATATCGCTTTATTTTACCTTGCATGGTGTTTTTTTACACTTTAACCAAGAATATATAGATGAAAGTAAAATAAAAATATTGTACTTTTTGACTCCGATTTTCTTTGTCGTTTTTTTATACGTGTTGTTTTCGTTTTTTAGAATGTATAAAAATGTCACTGTGTGTGAGAGTTATTTGTCTTTAGATGACCGAAAGATTGATATGAATGAACTTTGCTACGTTAATGTTCATATTATATATGCTTTTGAGTCTCTTAACTGGGCTAGAAAGGTTGAGGTTTACTATAAATATAATGATGGCGAAACCTTTTTCTTCTCGGGTATTTTTAGCCTAAATGCTAGGTATGAAAGGTTAATCGATATGTTTAAAGGTAATGAGAAAATAGAAGTTAGTAAAAATGGTGGATGAACACAGTGTTAAATAGGGTTTTTATTTTCTCTTTTATTTTACTTTCTGGTATAATTTTTTTTCTTTCAGAGTCTACTTTTGAGGAAGCTGATTTAGAAAGTGATATTCCAGATAAAGAACATGCAGTAGTTGATTTAGTAAAAGGCCAAAGTGCTGCATCAACTAAAGTAAACGCAGATAGTGGGCAGTCTCTGCTTAATGCTGCCTACACTGAAAACGAAGTTATTAAACTAGCTTATGAATCTGAACAATGCCACAACGAGTTATCTGAGAACAAGCAGTTATTAAAGTCCCAGAAAAAGGATCTAGTAAGAGCAAGGTTAAATAATGGGAAAGTTGAGGAATCCTTGAATGAGCTTGAAAGAGCAAAAGTTATAAGCTTTGATGAATCTGTATCATTTTTTAAGCAAGCTTATGTCGATAGAGAAATAAAGGACGAAATAGTCAAAGAGAATGATGTTTTTGAAAGCAAAGATAGCGTAGCTATTTTAGACAGGAACAGTAATCTGGCAGATTTATTAGAAAGCGATGATGAAAGCGCTATAAATACATGGCTTGAAATCAACTTGAATTTGTTAGATGAATTTTTTATTTGGCGTGAATCTGGTCAGTTTGCAACTGTTTCTAGCAAAATTATTTTAGGACTGTATTGGGAGAAACTACCACAGAGTAGCCGCGATTATATCCTCAAAAAAAGCAACTCAAACAACTTGCTGGTATATGGTGCTATTGGTGGAAAAGTTAAGCCAGAGACCTTACAAAAACTGGTTGAAAATAATGATGGTTTAAACGAGCCGTTGTTGTTTGAAGACGGCGATGTAGTGGATTTGCTGACCATTTCAGTACAATTGGAAAACTTAGAGTTAATCGATGTGCTGAAAAAAAGTGGTAAATTTGAAAAGCAACAGTTACTAACCCCGCCTGTGAATAAATATATTAAAGACAAAATGCTGGCAGATGGTCTCACTGAATCTCATATAACTTATTTGCAAGAACTTGCAAAACAAGGGCTGATTCCTAGTGTAAATAAAGCTGGTGTGCTTATAGGCACGGGAGGTATTCGGTTACCAATGGAACTAGAGCATACCATTAAATTTGAAGTGCAGCGCACCGTAGCAAGTGACGAAACCGAAACTTTCGTTGACCCTGAGCTCGAAGAGTGGTCACAGAAAAAAATCAAGTTAGATGAAGATGCGCTTAGGTGCCAAAATCTAAAAGTTGCATTGGTGAAAGTTGAGCCAAGCTTTTACCCCCTTATGCCTGATGACTATTTGGCACAGATGACTAATAAAAGTAATGCTGAGAAGGTTGCTCATTTATTTGATATATCCCCCGTGTTATCAGAAGTTTTTATTTTGGATTTGATATCACAAGGCGATACGACAGATTTCGCTAAAATTGACAGTATCGTGGAGGGGGTACGTGAAATAACACCCGAAATAATCCAGTTAGGGAATCAATCTCTTCCTCATGAACAAAACTATTTAGTCTACAAACTGTATACAAGCATTGGCCATAAAGTTCTTGATATCGTGATGCAAAACGCATGGTATATTGATTTTTATAAAGCTGCTTTTTTGGAGGCGGCGACGGGTGACTACCATCAATTTTTGAATGATTATAAAGCAGTCGGCAAAACATCTCCGTCTGAAATGTATGAAATGATATATGAGCGTAACTATGGTCGTGCATTAGAGCTTGCAGAGGCATTTCCGTATTTAAATGGCTATAAATTTGGTAGAGATAGCCTTCATTTACTGCTAGACAGAGTGATCCCTTTCAGAGCCGCCTATATAAACTCAGAGCAGAAAAAGCTACTGGACTACTTATTGAGTAATACTCAGTTAGATAAGTATCACTATCAGCGTTTACGTCGTCTTAAGATGAAGATGCCTATTTATTTTAGCGTGTTGCAGAGGAAGTTCACTCAGCTACAAAATGTTGACGCGTATGAGCCGAGTCTCTATTTGGGGCCCTAATCCTTTTTCAATCTGAACTAGCCTTTTTCAAAGCTAGTTCAGATAAATCGAGTCAGGATTGACCCGTCAAACGCAAGTATTTTTCAGCCAGCGTATCTAAGTCTTCCCTATGATTGGGATCGGGTTTGATACAGTCAATAGGGCAGACACTCACACAGGTGGGGGTGTCGTAATGCCCTACACACTCAGTGCATTTATTTGGGTCAATCTCATAGATTTTCTCACCAAAGTAAATGGCTTGATTTGGGCATTCAGGGTCGCACATATCACAATTGATGCATTTGGAATTAATCATCAACGCCATGCTTAGGCCTTTTTGAACGGATTACGCGTATCTTGGTTGCTGTCTAAATTACGCATTAAAATGGCGTGATCTAGATTGATATCCTCAGGTAATGGAATTTTTACAATGTGACCGGAGCCCTTGGCATCATCAATGCGCTCGCCTTTTTTGTTTTCCATGTGTTCAAGGTTGAAGGCGATGTTACCCTGCGGTGTCATCAACTCCAAACTGTGACCGGTACAGAATTTGTTTTTAACGTCAATTTCGACCAAACCATTGTCATGGCGGCCAAGTACTTCGCCAACAAACTGTTGTTTATCAGAAACGGAGTGGCCATATTCATAGTTTTGGTAATCCTGATGGGCATGACGCTTCAAGAAGCCTTCGGTATAACCGCGATGCGCTAAATTTTCTAAGGTATGCATTAGATTGGCATCAAATGGTTTGCCCGCAACAGCGTCATCAATCGCTTTACGGTAAACCTGTGCGGTGCGAGCCACGTAATAAAAAGACTTGGTACGGCCTTCAATTTTCAAGCTATGTACGCCCATATTTGTGAGCTGATCCACATACTGCACGGCGCGTAAGTCTTTTGAATTCATGATATAAGTACCATGTTCATCTTCAAAAGCTGGCATGTACTCGCCTGGGCGACCTTGCTCTTCGAGCATAAATACTTCAGATGTGGGCTGGCCTTCACCGAGTGTTGGTATCACGGACTTAGGGTCAATTTTGTGAACTACATCACCTGTTTCGGTTTCTTTACCCGGTTTGACGTCATATTCCCAACGACACGCATTGGTGCAGGTGCCTTGGTTGGGATCGCGTTTGTTTATATAACCAGATAACAAACAGCGGCCGGAGTAAGCCATACACAAAGCACCGTGTACAAATACTTCTAACTCAGTTTGTGGGCATAGTGCGCGGATTTCTGCGATTTCTTCTAGTGATAGTTCGCGAGATAAAATGACTCGTTCAATGCCTTGCTTGGCCCAAAATTGTACGCTGGCATAGTTCACCGCATTGGCCTGTACAGATAGATGAATAGGCATATCAGGCCATTTGTCTCGTACTAGCATGATGAGGCCCGGATCTGACATGATCAGCGCATCAGGCTGCATGGCAATGACAGGTTCGATATCGCGTAAGTAAGTTTTTACTTTGCTATTGTGTGGCGCAATGTTTGAAACGACATACAGTTTTTTATTTTGTTGATGGGCTTCATTGATACCCAAAGCTAAGTTGTCTAAATCAAATTCGTTATTGCGAACACGCAAGCTATAGCGAGGCTGACCGGCATACACCGCATCGGCACCGTACGCAAAAGCGTAACGCATATTCTTTAAACTACCCGCAGGCGAAAGGAGTTCTGGTACAAACATAGTAAAACCTCATACATCGAACTGGGTACAAGCCAGCTGTTGGGGTCAAAATTGACACTGAAATAAAAAAGCGGGGCAGTATAAGAGATGTATGAAGGGGTTATTTTGATGTAGATCATAAATTGTTTTATTGAGAATGTCGTTTGCTTGTGCATCAACTTCGCAACATTACAGGTAAATGTAGTAGGTTTTTGCAGCTAAACCGCGTATAATTCGCGCCCGTCAATAATCACAAACTATTTTGGAGCAAAAAAGATGGCTTTAGAGCGTACTTTTTCAATCATCAAGCCTGATGCGGTAGCTAAAAACCACATCGGTGCAATCTACAACCGTTTCGAATCAGCTGGTCTTAAGATCGTTGCTTCTAAAATGGTTCACCTTTCTCAAGAGAAAGCTGAAGGTTTCTACGCAGAGCACAAAGAGCGTCCTTTCTTTGGTGCTTTAGTTTCTTTCATGACTTCTGGCCCAGTAATGGTTCAGGTTCTTGAAGGTGAAGATGCAGTTCGTAAGAACCGTGAAATCATGGGTGCTACTAACCCTGCTGAAGCACTAGCTGGTACTTTACGTGCTGACTACGCAGACAGCATCGACGAGAACGCGGTACACGGTTCAGACGCGCCTGAATCAGCGGCTCGCGAAATCGCATACTTCTTCGCAGAAGAAGAGATCTGCCCACGTACTCGTTAATTTCGAGTGTGAGCATGAAAGAAGGGCTTTTGAGCCCTTTTTTCGTCCCTAGGATGTTTTGCTAAGGCTTTAGCTACTCAAATGCTGAATATTTAGCAAAACACGCGTACCAAGATTGTTATAACCGTTCGTTTTTTGTACAATGCGCGGCTACCTTACTAATGTTATACCGTCACCTGAATTGAGGTTGTTTCATGGCCAATACCGAGAAAAAGATTAATTTACTTGATTTAAACCGCGAGGGGATGCGCGAGCTATTTGCTTCATTCGGCGAAAAGCCATTTCGTGCTGATCAAGTGATGAAATGGATCTACCACTTTGGTGTTGACGACTTTGAACAGATGAGCAACATCAATAAAAAGCTTAAAGCAAAGCTAGCTGCGGAATGTGAGATCAGAGCACCGGAAATTTCTGTCAAGCAGGTAGCCAGCGATGGCACCATAAAATATGCATTGTTATTGGATGGCGGTCAGGAAGTTGAAACTGTTTGGATCCCAGAAAAAGACCGCGCTACGCTATGTGTGTCTTCACAAGTGGGCTGCGCGTTGGAATGTACGTTCTGTTCAACAGCGCAACAGGGTTTTAACCGCAACCTAAAAGTATCTGAGATCATCGGTCAGGTGTGGCGTGTAGCAAAAGACATCGGTATGCACGATGGCGACAGTACGAAACGTCCAGTCACCAATGTGGTGATGATGGGGATGGGCGAACCACTGCTTAACCTTAACAACGTTGTACCAGCGATGGAATTAATGATGGATGATTGGGCGTTTGGTTTGTCTAAACGTCGTGTTACATTGAGCACATCGGGGGTAGTACCTGCCTTAGATATTTTGAAAGAAAAGATAGATGTAGCGTTGGCAATCTCTCTACATGCTCCTAATAACGAATTGCGCGATGTGCTTGTTCCAATCAATAAAAAGTATCCGATTGAGGAGTTTTTAGCGGCTTGTCGTCGTTATATCGACGGCTCTAAAGCGAACAAAGATATCACCATAGAGTACGTTATGCTGCAAGGTGTGAATGACAGTACTGATCATGCCCACGAGTTAGTTAAGGTACTTAAAGGGACACCATCGAAAATCAATTTGATCCCGTTTAATCCATTTCCTGGCAACGAGTATGGCCGTTCGAGTAACAGTCGTATTGACCGTTTCTCAAAAGTGCTACAAGCTGCGGGCCTGACGTGTATTGTTCGTCGTACGCGTGGTGATGATATTGACGCGGCGTGCGGCCAATTAGTGGGCGATGTTGTAGACAGAACCAAGCGTTTAGCCAAAAAACAGCAACGTGCCGATAATGCCATTGCAGTAAAGGTCAATGCGGGTTAACACTAAAAAGTTGTCCTTATGGTAAAAAATAGATGAATCATAAGGACTTTTAGGTAGTATAAGGGCACAATGTTATTACATGGTAGGTGGTGCATGCGTTCTTGTTTTATTTTACTGACTGTTTTTAGTTTTTTGGGCGGATGTGTGACTGAGACAAGCTCTGTGACCCGCAATAAACCAAATGTAAGAACTGAAGCAAATAACCAAGAGGCTGCAAAAACGCGTATTACCCTAGCGCTTCAGTATTTAAGAGCGGGTAATAACAGCCAAGCCAAATATAATCTCGAAAAAGCGCTTCAGCTTGCGCCTGAATTACCGCAAGGTCACTACTCATTGGCCTATTACTACGAACAGGTAGGAGAAGAAGAGCGTGCTGGCAAAGCGTATCGCAAAGCTCTCGAACTAGATCCTAGCGATCCAAACACCTTAAATAACTACGGCACATTTTTATGCCGTATGGGCGAGTACAAAGCCGCTCAAGAACAGTTTTTTAAAGCCATTGATGTGCCTAGTTACTTACGCGTCTCTCGTAGCTATGAAAATTTGGCTTTGTGTGCCATCAAACAAGACAACTTTACACAAGCACAAGACTACTTAAATAGTGCGATTGCCCATGATGGCCGCAGCCAATCTGCGCTAATAAGTTTAGCAGCGCTGTTTTATGCAAAGAGTGATTTGCATCAAGCGATGGCAGTGATGGAAAACTACGCTGATAAAGGGTTTATTTCTGCTCGTAGTTTGTTGTTACAGCACTTGCTGTACACCAGTATGGGGCATCTGCAAAAAGCGCAAGAAGTTGTCGATTTACTCATTAAGACTTACCCGGAGTCTTATCAAGCAAAGTTGGTAATAAACAACGAGCTGGCAGACAGTGAGTTTGTACGATTAAAAGAGCAATATCGGTTAGCGCAGTTAAAAACTATCACGCAACAAGCCCCAGCTCATGTGGTAAAAAATCCACAGATAAAAATTAAGCGCAAGGTTATCTCAGAGCCAAGTGATGCAAACCCAACTGTAACGTCAAATAGTGGCAGCGTTTCTTTAAGAACTGATGCTGAATTCACAGCGCATTCAGGCAACAAAACTACCATAGCGGACGAACAAAACGGTTCCAATCGCGACTACGACAAAGCAACAAGCTCAACGGGTAAAAAAGCGCGTTACAACGCCTCATCATCTGATGAACAGGGAGTGGGTAAGGTTCGGTTTTATGAGCCAGAGCCTGGGGAAGTGAGGTTTGTGCCAAATTCGGGTACGATCGTTAAGGTGCGTCCTATTCGTAGCGAAGTCGCTGCCAGTCAATTACCGTTGGTGAATAATACAGTGCAGGTGCCAAAGGTGCCATTTCACATTATGAATGCCGGTGAGAACGTATTCAGTTTATCGGTAAAATACGACATTAAGTTGGTTGATTTATTGCGTTGGAATAACTTAAAAGAATCGGATAAAGTGGCTGCGGGTCAAAAAGTTTACTTAAATAACCCAGCTATCACCCACGAGATTAAAGCGGGTGAAACTTTGTTTACAATAGCGACTCAGCATGGACTGCAGATCGATGATTTAATGCGATGGAATGAGTTAACACCCGATGTAGCTTTAACACAAGGCTACGGGATTTTGATAGTGGACCCTGATAGTTACGTTTTATGAAACAAGAAAACATTGAAATGGAAGAGCAGACTCCAACCACAGGACAATCGTTACATACAGCGAGAGTTTCTGCGGGGTTAAGTATTGAAGACGTGTCAACGCGTTTAAAGTTAACTGCATTGCAGATAACAAAACTCGAACAAGATGATTATCAAGATTTAGGCCCGATGACCTTTGTGCGTGGTTATATCCGGAGCTATTGTGGTTTGCTGGAATTGGATGCTGAAAAAACGCTAGCATTGATGGATGCACCAAAAGCACCTGAGGCAACAAAGCGGATGCAAAGCTTCTCACGACGCACTGAAAAAGAAGCGAGTGACAACCGTCTAATGGTGTTTAGCTATCTTATTTTAGCACTTGTGATTGGCTCATCTGGCGTGTGGGTATGGCAAAGTAGCAACAGCGCAGTTGAAGAGTTGCCTGCTGAAACAAAGACTTCAGTTGTCACGTCAGACGAAAATTTGCAGGAGCCGCTGAACCAAGATGGCACAACCGCTTCAAATGTTCAAAGCACCAGTCCTGTGCAAGATGGCAATCACCCAAAAATAACGACTGAAAGTGAGAATACCGCAGCACAAAATGATACTATAGCGACTTTTGAAGATGAGGCTCTCGGTGATGGCGTAGTGAGTGTGGCAGCAGCACAGGCAAACGCATCACAAAGTATCACTGAGAATAAAGGTACCTCATTGAGTACCATAGTTATGCGTTTTAACGATGACAGTTGGGTCGAAATCTTCGATGCAACAGAAGAGCGTGTTGCCTTTGGCGTTAAAAAAGCAGGCTATACCATGACTGTGGAAGGCAAAGCGCCTTTTTCGGTGGTGTTGGGTAAGCATCAAGTTGTCGAGGTAGAGCTTGATGGCCAACTCGTCAACTTGTCAGCGCTTCCTAGAAACCGTTTAGCAAAATTTAAATTACCGTTAGCAGAGTAATCGTCCATGTTTTCAGAATCTCCTATTAAACGCAGAAAATCGACTCGCATTAATGTGGGAAATGTGCCGATTGGAGACGGTGCACCTATTGCAGTTCAGTCTATGACCAACACCAATACGCTTGACATAGATGCAACGGTGGCACAAATTCGAGCAATTCAAGATGCTGGGGCTGATCTTGTACGGGTTTCTGTGCCGACAATGGATGCAGCACAAGCTTTTAAAAGTATTAAAGAGCAGGTTGATATTCCATTAGTCACAGATATTCATTTTGATTATCGCATCGCCTTGAAAGTCGCCGAGTATGGTGCTGATTGTTTGCGAATTAACCCGGGTAACATTGGCTCAGAAGAGCGTATTCGTGCCGTAGTTGATGCGGCTGCTGAGCGTAATATTCCTATTCGCATTGGTGTTAATGGGGGCTCTCTTGAGCGTGACCTGCAAGAAAAGTATGGTGAACCAACACCAGAGGCATTATTAGAGTCGGCAATGCGCCACGTGGAAATTCTTCAGCGTCTTAACTTTGATCAATTCAAAGTGTCAGTTAAAGCTTCAGATGTATTTCTAGCTGTCGGTGCGTACCGTTTACTCGCAAAGGAGATAGATCAGCCATTACATCTTGGGATCACAGAAGCGGGTGGATTTCGATCTGGCTCAGTAAAATCTGCGGTCGGTTTAGGTATGCTGTTGGCAGAAGGGATAGGCGACACACTCCGTGTATCGTTGGCCGCTGATCCTGTTCAAGAAATTAAAGTCGGTTTTGATATATTAAAATCTTTGCGAATTCGTTCTCGTGGTATTAACTTCATCGCCTGCCCCAGCTGCTCTCGTCAGGAGTTTGATGTAGTCAATACGATGAACCAACTCGAAGAGCGCTTAGAAGACATTATTACTCCAATTTCTGTCTCAGTGATTGGCTGCGTGGTAAACGGCCCTGGTGAAGCCTTAGTGAGTGATATCGGTTTGGCGGGGGCGAATCGTCGTTCAGGCTTGTACATCAATGGTGAGCGCCAGAAGCTGCGTATCGACAATGATAATATTGTTGAGCAGTTGGAAGCCCAAGTTCGTGAGTTTGTTGCTAAAAAAGAGCAACAGGGCGAGATAGACATAAAAATTGTTGAGTAACTGATAGTTACCATTTAGCTGTCAATAAAAGTGAACCTAGTCTGGCTATGTTCGCTAGTTGGTCGCATTTTTAGTCGGTTTGGGTATAATAAGCGATTCATTTTTTACGCAAGTACGGTACTTTGCGGCAATCGCTTTGATAAAAAACAGATTTATTTAGGAATTTCAGTGGCAAAACAAATTCAAGCAGTGCGTGGTATGAACGATTGTCTGCCTGGTACAACGCAAATATGGCAGAAGGTCGAAGCAACATTACGTGAAACGGTGGCGTCTTATGGCTATCAAGAGATCCGTTTTCCGATTGTTGAATCTACCGATCTATTTAAGCGCTCAATTGGCGAAGTGACCGACATTGTTGAAAAGGAAATGTATACCTTTGAAGATAGAAGTGGCGATAGCTTGACACTTCGTCCCGAAGGTACGGCCGTGTGCGTGCGCGCGGGAAACGAGAATGGGCTGCTATACAATCAAGAGCAGCGTCTTTGGTACATGGGTCCGATGTTCCGTCATGAGCGTCCGCAAAAAGGGCGTTATCGTCAGTTTCATCAGTTTGGTGTAGAGACATTTGGTATCGCCAGTGCAGATATTGACGCGGAAGTGATCCTGATGACAGCGCGTTTATGGAAAGAATTTGGGATTAGCCAGTATGTTCGCTTAGAGCTTAACTCGTTAGGTTCAAATGAAGCCCGTGCGCAATATCGTGATGCTTTAGTTGCCTTCTTAGAACAGCATGTTGAGCAGTTAGATGAAGACAGCAAGCGTCGTATGCATAGCAATCCTCTACGAGTATTAGACAGCAAAAACCCTGACGTGCAGGCACTACTTGTTGATGCACCTAAGTTGTCAGAGCACCTTGATGAAGAGTCAAAATCACATTTTGCAAATTTATGTGAACGTTTAGATGCTGCAGGCGTCGAATACCAGGTTAATGAAAAGCTAGTTCGCGGCTTAGACTATTACAATCGCACAGTATTTGAGTGGGTGACAGAGAGTCTAGGTGCACAAGGTACAGTGTGTGCGGGTGGTCGCTACGATGGTCTCGTTGAACAGCTTGGTGGTAAAGCCACCCCTGCTGTAGGTTTTGCCATGGGTTTGGAGCGTCTAGTATTGATGCTCCAAGAGTTAGAATGTGTTGGTCAAATTCGTCGTAGTGCGGATGTTTATGTTGCTGCGATGGGTGATAAAGCCAGTATTCAAGCACCTGTGATAGCCGAACAACTACGCTCTGAGGTATCAGGGTTACGTGTCATGGTTCATGCCGGCGGCGGTAACTTCAAGAAACAATTGAAACGCGCAGATAAAAGTGATGCTTTAGTTGCCCTAATTTTGGGTGAAGATGAGCTTGCAGAGGGTAAAGTCACCGTAAAATATCTGCGAGAACAAAAAGAACAAATTACAGTGACGTTAGCTGAGGTGAAAACCTTATTGCAAGCACTGACAGTATAAGAGGTTAGAATGGAAATTTACTCAACAGAAGAACAACAAGCAGAAGCCATAAAACGATTTTTCCGCGATAATGGCGTGTCGTTGACGTTGGGCATTGTGATTGGCCTTGGTGGTTTATATGGCTGGAAAGCTTATAACCAGAATCAAATTGACAGTGCTGAAGCTGCATCAAATGCTTATAACCAGTTTGTTGAAAGTGATGATGTACTTACAGCTAGTGAGAGTTTTGTAAAAGACAATGCTGATTCTAGCTATGCAGTTTTAGCGGCATTCGTTGCAGCTAAAGAAGCGGCAGATAAAGAACAACTTGACGTAGCTGCGCAAAAATTGCAGTGGGCTGCTGATAATGTAGCAAGTCTTGAACTAAAGGCTACTGCATTAACGCGTTTGGCTCGTGTGCAATTAGCACAACAACAGTTTGATGCGGCAATGACGACTTTAGATCAGCCTATGCCAGAGAGCTTTAAAGCACAAATCGCTGAAATTAAAGGCGACATACTGTTGGCTCAGGGTGATAAGGAACAGGCAAAAAGTCAGTATCAAGCTGCTTTAGATGCATCATCTGGCAATGCAAATACTCTGCTGAAAATTAAGCTAGACGACTTAGCAGCCGCTCAGCCTGCTGCATAGGAGTCATCTGTATGAAAAAGCTTAGTATGGCAACCTTGGCGCTATGTATGGCGTCGCTGTTAGGGTGTTCATCAAGTGACGATGATGAAGAAGAACTGGTATTGCCACAAATAACCAATCAGTTTGAAACGCAAATTGTATGGCAGGAGAGTGTCGGTAGTGGTGTTGAGCATTACTTTTCACGTCTGACACCTGCGGTATACCAGGATATGGTATTTGTGGCTGAACGCTACGGTAAAGTTAAAGCGCTCAACGCTGACACTGGTAAAACCTTGTGGGAAACAGACACGCGTAAATCCCCCGCATTTTGGCCGTGGGAAGATAATGACAGCGCCAAGTTGTCTGGCGGCATTTTGCAGGCATATGGCAATATTTACATCGGCTCTGAGCATGGCGAAGTGATTGCCATTAATAGAGATAGCGGTGAAATAGTTTGGCGTAAAAATGTGCCTGGTGAAGCACTTTCATCTCCAGCGGCTGGCGATGGACTGATATATGTAAATTTAGGATCTGGTAAGTTACTTGCGCTGCATCCTGATACCGGCGAAGAGCGCTGGCGCCATGAACAAGAAGTACCCGCTTTGACATTACGAGGATTAAGTTCTCCTACATCAGCAAATGGTGGTGTGCTGTTTGGCGAGGAGAGCGGCAAACTTTCAGTGTTGATTGCAGAAAACGGTTACAGTGCATGGAGCGTTGATGTTGCTTTGGCGAAAGGCTCTTCAGAGTTCGAACGTTTGGTTGATGTTGATACTAAGCCTGTAGTTAGCGGCGCTTTAGTGTATGCAATCGGCTATAATGGTAATTTAGCAGCAGTTGATGTTCGTAACGGTAATGTGGTTTGGAAGCGAGAATATAGTAGCTATCGTGATCTGACCATAGACCTAAATATTATTTATATTGTCGATAGCGATGGTGTGATATATGCCTTGGACAAAGAGTCGGGTATTGAACGCTGGAGTCAACCGGCGCTTAGAGGGTGGTATCTAACTGCGCCAACGGTTGCTGGCAACTACATAGTTGTGGGTGATCAAGAAGGTAATTTGCATTGGCTTGATAAGCAATCAGGTCAGCTAGTATCACGCGAATCGTTTGATAGTTCGGGCTTTTTTACTGAGCCAGTGAAAGCTGATGATAGGCTTATTTTGTACACCCGTGATGGTGAAGTCAGCGCAGTTAAAATTCCGTAACACTTAATATTTAGTTAAGTTTGTTAAGGCTTCGCTTTGCGAAGCCTTTTGTTGTTTATTAAAGAGGTAGTCTATGCTTCCGGTGATCGCTCTTGTTGGGCGACCTAATGTGGGTAAATCCACACTGTTTAACCGCTTAACGCGTACTAGAGATGCTTTGGTGGCTGATTTTCCCGGTCTTACGCGTGACCGTAAGTACGGTCAAGCCAATTATGATGGTTATGAGTTCATCGTAGTCGATACCGGCGGTATTGATGGCTCTGAAGAAGGTATTGAAACAGAAATGGCCGAGCAATCGCTGTTAGCGATTGAAGAAGCTGATATTGTACTCTTTTTGGTAGATGCGCGTGCGGGCATGAATGCTGCCGATCAGGCCATTGCGCAACACTTACGTAAACAGCAAAAAAAGTGCTTTTTGGTGGCCAATAAAACGGATGGTATTGATGCAGACTCTAGCTGTGCTGAGTTTTACCAGTTAGCTCTAGGTGAGGTTTACCATATCGCCGCAGCGCATGGTCGAGGAGTTACCCAATTACTTGATGTAACTTTGCAGCCTGTTATCGCGGAGCTTGCTAGCCAAGAAGATGAATTACAACAAGATGACGGCGAGTTGGCCGAGCTTTACCTTGAAGGAGAAGACGGCGAAGCTGAGGATGGTAAAGCAGGCTTTGAAGACAAGCCAATTAAGCTTGCTATCATTGGTCGTCCTAATGTTGGTAAGTCAACACTAACTAATCGTATATTAGGTGAAGAAAGAGTGATTGTGTACGATATGCCTGGCACAACACGAGATTCTATTTATATCCCAATGACGCGAAATGAGCGCGAATATGTGCTTATCGACACGGCAGGTGTACGTAAACGTAAGAAAGTTAGTGACGTGGTCGAAAAGTTTTCGGTTATCAAAACGCTTAAAGCTATCGAAGATGCTAACGTTGTATTGTTAGTTGTAGATGCAAGAGAAGGCATCTCGGATCAAGATCTAAGCCTATTAGGCTTTGCTTTAAACTCAGGGCGTTCACTGGTAATTGCAGTGAACAAATGGGATGGGCTGGATGACTACGTAAAGGAGCGTATCAAGTCTGAACTTGACCGCCGTTTAGGGTTTATCGACTTTGCTCGTTTACACTTTATCTCAGCCTTGCATGGCACGGGCGTGGGCCACTTGTTTGAGTCAGTGGACGAAGCTTACGACTCCGCGACTAAGCGAATCAGCACGGCGATGCTGCGTCGTATCATGGATATGGCGCAAGCGGATCACCAGCCTCCACTGGTACGCGGTCGTCGTGTAAAGCTGAAATATGCGCATGCCGGTGGTTATAACCCACCACGGATTGTGATTCATGGTAATCAGGTTCATGACTTGCCAGATAGCTATAAACGTTATTTGATGAACTACTATCGAAAAGCGCTCAATATTATGGGTACGCCAATCAAGATAGAGTTTAGAGAAGGGGACAACCCTTATGCTGGCCGCAGCAATAAGATGACATTATCTCAAAAGCGTAAGCTAAGAGCATTTACTAAAGAGAATCGCAATAAGTCATAACCTCATCGAAAAACGACACTTAATGTGTCGTTTTTTATGTCTACATACTATTCACTAGTTTGATTTAACGTTGTGGCTCCCTTTGATTGTATTTTGCACTGCTTTGACTTTATGCTTAAGTAAAACAAAACCAGTTATGAATATGGCTGATGGTATTATTGAGTGGTGTATCCATGCGCTATGCAAAAACAATCATATATGTAGATAACGTAGAAGAAGTCCTAGATTTTTATTACCAAGCGTTTGGTTTAAGCACCCAAGCGTTAACAGAGTCGGGTGACTATGGTGAAATCGACAGTGGGGAAGTGATTCTAGGGTTTGCATCTCACCCTTTGGCTCAGGCACAGTTTAAGCAAAGCTATATTCGGGCGCAGCCTAAACAGCCTGCGTTAGGCTTTGAGCTGACTCTATGTTGTGACAATGTCAGTGAAAGCTATGATAAAGCAGTTATTGCGGGGGCGGAACCGTTAATGCCTCCAAGTGTTAGAGGCGAAGGCGCGCAAGCATATGTACGCGCCATAGAAGGAACTTTGATTGCATTAGTCAACGAGTGCGCGGGCTAGTCCTACAGGCTCGATTTCTACACAAACATTATCATCATTCCAGTTAAGGCCGAACAGGGCTTGATCTTCATTCAGGTCTTCAACCCATTCGTCTAAAAATTCGTTCAGAGTAATTGCAACAGGAGCGTAATCTTGCCATTCATCTTTACATTGCGCCTGTGCTTTTTGCTCACTATCCCATATTAGAAGTACATCTGTTTCTTCGAACTGATTTGATTCACAGACTACAACGCCACCATCCTCTGCGCCAAGCGCCCAAATTTGTTCACTTTTGCGTACTTGCTCAACAAATGTGACCAATTCTGATTCTATTTCAATGTCGTTCATGACTCTTTACCTCTTTGATTTGACCATCATATTCTTGGATCAGAATGTGTACTTCCCGGTAAGCTTTTGTGAACTTCATAAAAGTCCAACAGTGCGTTGTAGGGGGCCAGTTCGGCTAAAGATCTAAATATGATCCAATCCAGCAAGCAGTATAAACTGATCTGCAAATAGTCGCAGTCTAAAAAATCAGTTTTAACGCATTGTTCATTTAAATCGGTTAATACCGCCTCTGTTCGCTCTCGCTGTAGATTGAAAAACAACGTATCACTTTGCGTATCAAAACCAGAGCGCTCGCATAGCAGAAGCTCTACCAAAGAGTCATTACATGCATTAATATTAGTGAGTTGATTTTCCTGCCAATACGTCATCTTAGAAAAGTTGAACTTCTCCGTTAGGTAGCGGTACACCGCACCGGAGTCACAAATCGTGTGCTCACCATCCACAAGAAAAGGTATTTTCCTTGCAGGATTATTGGCCACTAGCACAGCCTTGCCCTGGTCACTGAAAATATCTAAATGTAGGTAGTCAACGTTTAAGTTATGGCGTGCGCAAAACATCCGAATACGGCGGGCGTAGGGAGACGTATTAGAACCGTACAGTTGCATGGTATTTCCTTATCAAACAAGGTATAAAAAAAGCCGCATAAAGCGGCCTCACAAACTTAATTAGTAACTTACTCGGTGCGGCTGGTAACTTCAAGTAAATGATAGCCAAACTGTGTTTGTACTGGACCTTGCACCTCGTTAACTGGCGCCGAAAAAACGACCTTATCAAACTCTGGCACCATCATGCCTGGGCCAAATTCGCCCAATGCACCACCATCTTGTCCTGATGGGCAGCTTGAATACTGCTTTGCTAACTCAGCAAAGTCTTCACCGGCTGCGATGCGGGCTTTCAGATCTAAACATTCAGCCTCACTGTCTACTAAAATGTGTCTTGCACTTGCAACTGTCATATGGTCTCCATAAATTCTTATGATTATTTTTTACTCAAACTTTATTCTAATACAAGAACATCAAAAACTCACGGTTTCTACTTTAGCGACTTCTCAATCGCGCTGACCAATTCTTCAGACTGGGGCTTAGTACGACTGTTAAAGCGAGTCACTTGTTTTCTGTCTGCAGACACCAAATATTTGTAAAAATTCCAATTAGGTGAACTTGTTTGCTCGTTCAGATGTTTGAAAATAGGGTTAGCATCTTCGCCACGTACAGCAGAGGTGGCAAACATATTGAAGGTTACGCCGTAATTTATAAAACAGACCTTTGCTGTTTCTTTTTCGTCATCTTCTTCTTGAAAGAAGTCATCGGACGGGAATCCTAGTATTACCAGCCCTTTGTCTTTATAGGTTTTATGTAGCGATTCTAAACCTGCAAATTGATCGGTGAAGCCACAGTTACTGGCTGTGTTCACAATCAGTAACGGTTTGTTTTTAAACTGGCACAAGTTAACTGTTTCTTCTGAGCGCAACTTCCTAAGCTCAACGTTTGTAAAGTCGTCACACTCGCTGGCTAATGAGTGTGTATTGGCGAGCATGCCGCACAATACTAACGTTGGAAGTAATAATTTTCTGAACATCGGCTTTCCCTCTATGGTGAATATCTTCTATGATACGCCAACCCGTTATGATTTGATCAAATTTTCACGAAATGACAATAAGAGTAGCACAAACAAGAGACCTGCAGCACATAGTAGATATTTATAATGAAACTATCGCCAGTCGTATGGTTACCGCGGATACCGAGCCGACAACTGTTGAGCAGCGCTTGTCTTGGTTTGATAGCCATCACTCACAGCGGCCATTGTTTGTGTATGAGGAGGGGGAAGAAATATTAGCGTGGTTGAGCTTCAAATCATTTTATGGCCGACCAGCATACGATCAAACTTGTGAAATTAGCATTTACATTGCCACCAGAGCCAGAGGTAAGGGACTTGGACACTCTCTTATGACATTTGCGCAAGAGCATGCACCAAGTATTGGTGTGACGACCCTGCTTGGGTTTATTTTCAGCCATAACACTCCGAGTATAAATTTATTCAAAAAGCATGGTTTTAGTTGTTGGGGAGAGCTACCAGCTGTCGCAGTAATGGATGAAAAGCATTATAACTTGACCATTATGGGTAAGCACTTAAGCTAACCTTTGGTGCGCCACGTTCAAGCGCGCAAAATTCGTCTACACTAGAAGCACACGAAGGACAGATCTGTGTGGCAATATGACGAACAAGGTTTTGATCATCGATAGTAACAGTGTTTTGGCAATGCGCATTAAAGTATTGTTTGAACTGCTTGGGGGAGAGGTTGAGCATATTCATTATAGAATGTTGGAGCAGCTTGATGATCTTACCAAGTACAACGCAGTGGCTATCGCCAACGGTATTCCAGACACTTGCTTAGAAAAACTTGCCACGTTACGCCATCACGATAAACTGATTTTACTTGCTCCCAAACCTGACAACGCGCAACAACTGTCTATTTTTAGCCAGTTCAATAAAGCTCTACCCAATGGCATTGTGGTATACCCATTTTTTTCAAACAAAGAGATAACCAACCTGCTTGAAAGGGTATTTGAAATCGGCTCAGAACACCGCTTAATTTTACCAACGGTTCTGTTGGTTGATCATTCTCTGTCTCGTTTAGCTGATTTAGCGTCAAGCTTGTCGGGGGCTCAGCTGCAAGTTTATACAGCGGAGTCTAGCTTTGCTGGTATCACTCAAGCGCAGCATCAGAATATTGATTTGCTCATCGCAGCGTTTGAACCACATGATAAAAGTGCTTTGGATCTATTCAGCCAGCTGAAATCTATCAATGCAGGAACGCGTTGTTTGTTGTACACCGAAAAAGCCGATCAGATAGATATGTTAGAGGCAATTCGACTGGGGGTTGAAGATGTGCTAATTAGCCCGTTTGATGACGGTGACTTACTAAAATCCTTACATAAGCTTTGGCAAACAGAGGTGTTAAAACGTCATAATCAGGAGCTGGTTGAACGACTACAAGATACAGTTGATGCACTTATTGAACGAGATAGTTTGCTGCGGGTAATTTATAAACATACCCCAGACTCAATTATGCTTTTCTCTCGCAATGGCAATATTATCGAAGGGAATGATGCGTGTGTAGAGTTGTTTCAATGTTCACAAGAGCAAATATGCTCAAGATCAATATTCGAAATTTTTGATGATGAATCAGTCGAGAAATTGAAGCAACAAATACAAGATCTGAAAGGGAAAAGAAGTTTTGACTGTGAGTTATTGTTGACTCACGAAAATAAAGACATTCCTTTGATGGGGACTTTTCATGAAATTGACCATCACGGTGAGCTAGCGTTTTCAGTGATCCTAAAAAATGTGACACACTTGAAAAAAAGGCAGCAGGTGTTGGAAGAGGCAAAGGAGGTGCTAGAGGCGGAAGTTCAGGCGCGCACAGCACAATTACAGAAAGCCAAAGAAGCCGCGGAAGCCGCGAACGTGAGCAAATCAGAATTCTTGGCCAATATGTCGCATGAATTGCGCACTCCCATGCACTCAATTTTGAGCTTCGCTCGTTTTGGTATCGACAAACTTGCCGGTGACGACGTGCCCGTTGATAAGCTAGGCAAGTACTTATCTAGGATAGAAACCAGTGGTGAACGGTTACTGTTGTTACTCAATAATCTGTTGGATTTATCGAAATTAGATGCGGGACGTTTTCCGTTTAATCCCAGTCTTCAAGATTTGTGTACCACAGTCAAAACGGGGATTGATGATGTCTCTGGCAGCGCATTAGCCAAACAAATCCAATTTAAATTATCTGCACCGATAGAGCCATTTATGGTTGTTTGTGACCCAGAGCAGATGAATCAGGTTATACGCAATATATTAGGCAACGCTGTTAAATTTAGTCCAGAGAAGGCGATTGTGTTTATTAGCATTAAAGATCTGGGTAATTTAGTAAAAATTGAAATTCGAGATCAGGGAGTTGGTATTCCAAATGACGAGTTAGATCAGATTTTTTCGAAGTTTGTACAAAGCAGCACGACTAACAGTGGTGCAGGAGGCACGGGTTTGGGGTTGGCGATTTGTAAGGAGTTTGTGTTACTGCATAAAGGTCGAATTTACGCAACTAATAACGATGATGCAGGGGTGACAATGCATATTGAGTTGCCGGTAGATAAACAGTAACCCATCGCATTTACATTCGCATAACAGGGTAAGCGCAGCTATAACTATATAGAGGCTTACGATAATACAAGGAGTATAAGCATGGCATTACAACGTGTACTCGCCGTGGATGATGAACCATTCAACCTCGAGATCATCGAAGAAATTCTAGAAGACTTAGATTTTGAACTGCGCACTGCTTGCAGTGGTCCAGAATGTTTAGGCATGCTTGAGGACTTTGACCCTCAGGTGGTCTTGCTTGATGTTAGTATGCCTAATATGAATGGCTACGAGGTGTGCCGTAAAATCAAATCGAACCCAGAAACGAGTCATATTGTGGTTATGTTTGTGTCGGCTAGAGGTTCAGTTGAAGAGCGTATGGAAGGATATGCTGTCGGTGCTGAAGATTACATTGTGAAGCCCTTTGGGCAAAGTGAGCTCACATCAAAGCTTATTAAACTTGGCCAGATGTTGCTTGAGAAGGACATTTTAGAGCAACAAGTAGAAGATGCCACATCAACGGCATTCAGTGCTATGGCGACCAGCAGTGAAATGGGGCAAATTGTCAATTATATTGAGCACATCGGAAATATTGACAATATACCTGACTTGGCTGCAGCACTAATAAACTGTATGGCGAACTTTGGGCTTAGCTGCAATGTTGAGGTCCGCACGGATACACAAAACATGCATTTTGCTTCTTCAGGCGTCTGCTCTCCGATAGTTCTGGAATTGTTTGAGATATTGAAATCCAAGGGGCGTTTACATGAGTTCACCAGTAGGATTTTGGTGAACTATGACTACATCAGTGCATTAGTGTTAAACATGCCAGAGGGAGATGCGGATAAACATGGCCGTATTCGAGATCATATTTGTTTTATTGTGAGCGTTACGGAACAGCAATTATTAGCGATACAAACTCGTAATGAATTGCGGCAGCAACAGCAAAACCTCAATGGTGCCATTGCCATGATTAACAGCAAATTCAAAGGGCTGATCTCCTTGCTGGACAATAATCGTAAACAAAACGAGGCGGTTTTTAGAGGCTTACAGGAACAGTTTGAGCACCGAATTCCAACCATGGGCTTGGATGAAGACCAAGAATGGTATATTTATAACCATGTTGACGAAGCAATTCAAAAGTCAGTGGCAAGACAAGAAGCTGTGATGCAAGTTAAAGCTGCATTTGCAGAAATAGAAACTGACTTAGCGGCCTTGAGCCATAAAGTAGATGAGAAGTAACTTAAATTGGAGTGGGGACGTTTCGGGTAAGCGTCCCTGACTAAGCGTCCCTAGGTAAGCCCTTTTCTATAATACGGATCAAGCGAGCTTGCTTACGTTGCGTTTGCTGTTGCTTATGGCTTTGTTGTTTCAGCGCCCAATTGATATGTTCTTTAACCAAATCAGATGCACCCACTAGGCGCTTTTCTAAAGCCTCGACAATACTTTCATCGTAGTCAGCATTACCTAGCCCAACAGCTAGATTACGTAGCCATCGTTGATGGCCAATACGGCGAATTGGGTTACCCTCAGTTACTTTTAAAAAGGTCGCTTCATCCCACATGAATAGCTCAACTAACGAGCGATCTTTTAACTGAGGTCTGGCCATAAAGTCTTGCTCTTTGGTGAGCTGACCATATCTGTTCCAAGGACATACAAGTTGGCAGTCATCACAGCCATAAATTCTGTTGCCTATGAGTGAGCGATATTGCTCAGGGATTGCGCCTTGTAATTCAATCGTGAGGTAGGAAATACATTTGCGAGCGTCGACGACATAAGGTTCTATAATGGCGCCTGTTGGGCATAAGGTGATACAAGCATTACACTTACCACATCCTTCAAACTGATCTTTTTGATCAATGGGTAGGGGAATATCAACAAACAATTCACCGAGGAAAAACCATGAGCCCGCCTGCTTTTGAATTAATAAACTGTTTTTTCCTCGCCAGCCTAACCCCGCCTTTTCCGCAAGCTGTCTTTCTAATACGGGAGCGGAGTCGACGAAAGGTCGATATCCCAACGGCTCAACTTCGCTAGATATTTTTTGGCCAAGTTGTTTTAGCCTGTTTCTCATAACCTTATGGTAATCGCGTCCAAGTGCGTAACGACTGATATAGGCCGTACTTTTGTTTGCTAGTGCTTTAGCAAAGCTGGCATCAGGTGGTAGATAGTTCATCCTCACTGAAATGACTCTTTGCGTGCCAGGAACTAACTCATCAGGGCGAGCTCTTTTCATCCCGTGTGCTGCCATATATTCCATGTCGCCATGGTTGCCGTGGTCAAGCCAGCGTTGCAATTGCTCTTCATGAGCAGACAAATCTATATCTGTAATACCTACATCGGCAAAACCGAGCGCTTTGCCCCATTGCTTAATTTTTTCTGCCAGTTCAATATAATTAATACTATCAGTCGTCACGGAATGTTTATCTTGGAAGCTAAATACTCGACTAATTTACCACAAGTTGCCTACAGCGCCCAACAGGTCAAGCAATATGAAGGTGAAGCCGCACGTATGTCCGCCACCAATCTATCACAATTGATGCACCGCGCAGGTCAAGCATTGTTCTCATTGTTTGACCACGAATTAGTGACCGCTCAACGAGTACTGCTACTTGCGGGCAAAGGCAACAACGCGGGTGACGCTTATGTGCTGGCTAAACTCCTACATCACGCTGGGCGAGAAGTATGCGTTTATGCAGTGTTCCCTCCTGAACAGCTGTTGGGTGACGCTCAGCAGGCTTATTTATCGGCTGGACAAAGTGGGGTAAATATTGTGACTGAGCAGCCCGAACTTCAAAATTTTTGCGTGATAGTTGATGGGGTATTTGGCACTGGATTTAAAGGGCAGCTTCCACCGCTATTAATAGAGTTATTCCGAGATTGCAAAAATAGCCAAGCAAAGCGTGTCAGTATTGATATACCCAGTGGTGTTAACGGAACCACATCCGTGGTTGCACAGGGGACTTTTGCTGCCGATATGACGATGACTTTTATCGCATTGAAACAGGGCACATTAACGGGATCTGCTAAAGCCTGCTGTGGTCAGATACTGTATGCTTCATTAGATGTCGCTGATGCCTTCGAGCAGCTGGTGAAACCTAGTGCAACTTTACTCGCTTCACATTCTTTGTTGAGCCAACTTAAACAAAGAGCGGAAGATAGTTATAAAAATAGCTGTGGTCATGTATTAGTTATCGGTGGCAATAAAGGTATGGCAGGGGCGGTGCGACTAGCCGCGGAAGCCGCACTTCGCAGCGGTGCTGGGTTGGTAAGTGTAGCAACACATCCAGATAGTGCTGCAAGTGTACTACAAGGGCGATACGAACTTATGGTGCATGGCATCGATAAAGCGGATGAGCTAGAGCTGCTCATGGATAAGGCGGATGTAATGGTTATAGGCCCAGGTCTTGGTCAGAATGATTGGGCAAAAACAGTGTTCGAAAAAAGCCTATCATTTGAGGGACCAGTAGTGGTTGATGCGGATGCCTTAAACATGCTAGCAAGTTCACACAAACACTACGCTCATGCTGTGTTGACACCACACCTTGGCGAAGCAAAGCGTTTACTTGCAGACGCTCAAGATGTTGACCCTTTGTCTCGCTTTACATTGGCTACTTGGTTAGCGACCAATTACAAGGCTACGATAGTGTTAAAAGGACCCGGTTCACTGGTCGCAGATACCAAACGCATAAATATTAACCGTTCAGGGTGCTCTGCTATGGCAAGCGCTGGGATGGGGGACGTTTTATCTGGTATAATTGGCGCTTTGAGAGCGCAAGGCATGGAGTCATTTGCGGCAAGCTCTTTAGCTGTGTATATTCATGGTTTAGCAGCACAAATCGCCGCAAAAGAAGGTGAACGGGGATTACTCGCCAGCGATCTTTTTGTGCATATACGACGTTTATTGGGGTAACCATGAGTAATACTTTTAGTCAGCATTTGGCCGATGAGGCCCAAACGGTGGCTATGGGCGCACGCCTGTGTAAATATATAAAAGACGGAGCAGTATTGTTTTTACACGGAGATTTAGGTGCTGGGAAAACCACTTTGTCCAGAGGTATAGTGCAAGGAATGGGGCATAAAGGAAAAGTAAAAAGTCCAACTTATACCTTGGTTGAACCCTATGAGCTCAATGAGGTCTCAATATATCATTTTGATTTATATCGTTTAGGTGACCCAGAAGAGCTAGAATATATGGGTATTAGGGACTATTTTAGTCCTGAGGCTATCTGTATTGTAGAGTGGCCAGAGAAGGGGCGTGGGTTTATTCCAAACCCTGATCTAAACGTTGAAATGACATACGATGGGCAACACAGAAACATTACTGTGTCAGCAGCAAGTGAACGTGGACAACAAATCATAAAACAATTAGGGCAAGATGCGTAGTATAGGATTTCTGGTAAACAGCTTTTTTAGCATCATGATCATGATGCTAAGTTTGGTTGTCGAAGCAAAAAATGACATTGAAGGGGTGCGAGTTTGGCCATCGCCAGATAGCACCCGTGTTGTATTTGATTTATCAAACAAGCCTGATTACAGCTATTTTATGCTGAAAAACCCGCTGCGATTGGTTGTTGACTTCGATAACACAAGTAAAGCCGATGCGTTGCCACAGATCCCCGATGAACATCGTATCATATCTAAGATTCGCTACAGCAAAGCAAAAAACTCACGAAGTACTCGAGTGGTCTTTGATTTATCAAGCAGTGCGAAGCCTGTCGTGTTTGCGCTTGCTCCCACGCCACCTAAGAAACACCGTTTGGTGGTTGATTTGTACGCGCAACAAGCCAGTTTATACAGTAATGACAAGCCACAATCGAAAAAGCGCGAGAGAGTAACAGATCGAGATATTATCATTGCGGTTGATGCTGGGCATGGTGGTGAAGATCCAGGTTCAATAGGCCCTTCTGGTACATATGAGAAAAATGTTACGTTGCCAATAGCAAGACGCTTAGCACGGCTAATCGATAAGCAGCCAGGTATGAAAGCACGCTTAACTCGAACGGGCGACTACTTCCTAAAAGTGAATACTCGTTCTGTCAAGGCTCGCGAGAAACGCGCAGACTTTTTTGTATCAATTCACGCGGATGCGTTTTTTACGCCGGGCCCAAGCGGTGCTTCGGTATGGGTACTATCGTTACGCAGAGCGAATTCTGAAATAGGTAAGTGGCTGGAAGATAAAGAAAAACATTCTCAGCTCTTGGGCGGGGCTGCGGAACTCATTAAAGATACAGAAAACGAAAAGTACTTAGCCAAAGCATTGTTGGATATGTCGATGGACCACTCAATGCGAACCGCGGTGCAGGTAGCCGATGAAGTGGTTGGTGAGCTAAAAAAAGTGACTAAATTACATAAAAAAAGGCCTCAGTCGGCTAATTTAGGGGTTTTGAAGTCGCCGGATATTCCGTCAATTTTGGTTGAAACTGGATTCATATCTAACCCAAAAGAAGAGCGCTTGTTACAATCGAGTAGTCACCAAGAAAAGCTAGCAAGGGCTATTTTCAAGTCTATTAAGAGCTACTATAAACGTAATCCGCCGGATGACTCGCTCTTTGCTCGCCTAAAAGGACCCGGTCAGCATGTGGTAAAAAGTGGCGAGTCATTGAGCGTACTGGCTAGCCGTTATGGTGTATCCGTTGCGGCATTAAAGCGAGCAAACCAACTGACCAAAGACATCTTATATGTTGGCCAAGTGTTGACGATTCCAAAGGCTTAATTCGATATGACGATAGAGATTTTGCCGGCGCGGTTAGCTAACCAGATAGCCGCCGGTGAGGTAGTTGAACGTCCCGCTTCTGTGGTAAAAGAGCTGGTAGAGAACAGTATTGATGCTGGGGCAACCCGAATTCATATTGATATTGAACGTGGCGGGCACAAACTAATTCGGATCCGTGACAATGGTAAAGGCATTGCTAAAGATGAGCTGATGTTGGCACTTTCTCGTCATGCAACCAGCAAATTAAAAAGTCTAGATGACTTAGAATGTATTTTGTCTCTTGGATTTCGCGGTGAAGCGCTTGCCTCTATCAGCTCCGTCTCGCGTTTAACCCTTAGTTCGAAACCGGCTGAGCAAGAAACGGCTTGGCAAGCCTTCGCGGAAGGGCGAGATATGGCGGTGCAAGTCCAGCCAACCGCTCACCCCGATGGCACGACTATTGAAGTGAAAGATCTGTTTTTTAATACTCCGGCGCGACGTAAATTTTTGCGTACTGAAAAAACAGAATTTAGCCATATTGATGAACTGGTTAAACGCATTGCGTTGAGTCGCTTTGACGTCGCCATTACCTTAACACACAATCAAAAAGTAGTACGCCAATATCGTGCTCGCACTAAAGAAGACGGGGTAAAGCGCGTAGCGCAGGTTGGTGGAAAAGACTTCGAACAGCAAGCAACCTATATTGAGTCGGGCTCGGAAGGGTTGATGCTTCATGCTTGGGTACTACCGGTTGGTTGCAGTAATAACGCTCAATACACCTACGTGAATGGTCGTATGATGCGTGATAAGCTGATTTTACATGCCATTCGCCAAGCATTTGAGGAAGTGGTTGGTGAACAAGAAGTGCCAGGCTTTGTCGTGTATTTAGAAATAGACCCGCGACAAGTGGATGTTAATGTACACCCTGCAAAACATGAGGTGCGTTTTCATCAGGCTCGTTTGGTCCATGACTTTATCGTGCAGGCTATAAAGCAGGCCGTGATGCCATTAAACTCAGAGCTGGCTAACGTAACTGTGGATACTCATGTGTCTGATGTTGATCATCAAGAGTATCGTAGTACTTTGCAGCCTCTATCTGATTCAGGTGCTTATCAAGCGACCAATATGAGTGATGAATATGAACCTCGAGCGCCAAGCTTCGGGTTATCCGCAGGGGGAGGTAACTTTAGCCAAAGCAAAGGGGGCACACGCCCAGAGGCAAACTCTCGACACTATAATGTGAATCAACTTTATCAAGGTTTGTCACATCAACAGGCGAGTGCGTTTGACATTCAGCCACGCATAGAGGAGCAGCTACAAAGCCAAGCTAGGTATGTATCATTGCTGACCTTAGAAGATGGCGTTGTGCTAATTGAGCAGCAAAAAGAACTTCGGGTATCGCATTTCAAATATGCACTTCACAATTATTGGCTGGAACTGTTGGAAAAAGATGCAAGTTTGCCTTGCAAGGCATTGTTGCTACCTGTCAGGGTCAATCTTGAAAAGCAAGAAATTGCGCTGCTGGCAGAGTATGAGTCTTGGTTGACTTTACTTGGCTTTGATGTGCAACTGTTTGACCGTTACATCATGGTGAAAAAACTTCCTGTGAGCCTTTATAGTATTGATGTGGGAACATTTATTTCTAAAGTCATACAGGCGTGTCAGAATGGTTTAGACAGCGTGGAAGGGTGGTTAACTTGGTTGGTGGCGCACACTCCTAGCCGCTACTTTTCATCTGAGCAATTTGCAAAAGCACAGCAATATATTGAAAAAAATCAAAAATGTTTGGCGCGCATTCAGGAAAAAGCGGTTAAAATAGATCAGAAGATGTTTTCAACGTTATTACCACAAGAGTTTAAGAGTGAATAATTTACCTGTTATAACCCTGATGGGGCCGACTGCGGCAGGAAAAACGGCCTTAGCAATAGAGTTATGTCAGCATTTAGACACTGAAGTGGTCAGTGTTGATTCTGCCTTAGTTTATAAAGGCATGGATATTGGTACTGCAAAGCCAGATGCAAATGAATTAGCTTTGGCACCGCACCATTTAATAGATATTATCGATCCACTCGAAAGTTATTCGGTTGCAGATTTTCGCCGCGATGCCTGTCATCACATAGATGCTTTGCATCAAAGAGGTAAAGTGCCGATCCTAGTGGGTGGTACTATGATGTATTTCAAAGGGCTGATTGAAGGGCTATCCCCACTACCTGAAGCTGACCCTGATGTACGTGCACAATTGGAAATTGAAGCCACCGAACTGGGATGGTCCCAATTGCATAAGCAGCTTAGTGAAATAGATCCAGAAGCCGCTGCAAAAATAAGTGAAAAAGACTCTCAGCGTATCAATCGTGCGTTAGAGGTGTTCCGTATCACTGGCAAAAACATGACAGAATTACAAAAACAAAAACAGTCGCCTTTGCCTTATCAATTTCATCAGTTTGCGATTGCTCCGACAGATCGAAAGGTACTACACCAACGTATTGAAAAAAGATTCCAAATTATGTTGGAACAGGGGTTTAAAAATGAAGTTTTGGCCTTATATCGTCGAGGAGACTTACATCCTGATCTTCCCTCAATACGTTGTGTCGGTTATCGACAGATGTGGGAGCATTTAGCTGGTGACTGTGATTACGACCAAATGGTTTTCAAAGGTATCGCAGCAACCAGACAATTAGCAAAGCGGCAACTTACTTGGTTAAGAGGTTGGCCGGATGTGACTTGGTTAGAGACCGATGAGCAACAAAACTTGCAACGTGTATTAACTTCGCTAAGCTAATAGTAGCTGTTAAATCAAGCTACTGAAGATTTAATCGACGGCGAAACTAATAATAACACCTAGAACGAAGGAAAAGAAAATGGCAAAAGGCCAATCGTTACAAGACCCGTTTTTGAATGTCTTACGTCGTGAGCGCATTCCTGTTTCAATTTTTTTAGTTAACGGCATTAAATTACAAGGTAAAATTCAATCATTTGATCAGTTCGTGATTTTACTCGAAAACACGGTCAACCAAATGGTGTATAAACATGCTATCTCTACGGTCGTACCAGCCCGTGCGGTAAACTTCCAAAGTGCTCAGGGTAGTGAAGGTAGTGACCAAGTTGATGATGGTAATTATTAATTTTTAGTAGGAGCATAATGCTTGTTTGACCGTTACGAAGCCGGCGAACAGGCAGTCTTAGTTCATATCGACTTTCCCAATGAAGGCGATCGTGAAGATCTGCGCGAGCTGGAAATGTTGGTTTCTTCTGCAGGTGTTAGTAGTTTGGCGATTGTGCAAGGCAGTCGTCAAGCACCACATGCCAAACTATTCGTCGGTACGGGTAAAGCAGAAGAGATTGCTGAGATTGTCAAAATCCACAATGCAGATGTCGTTATATTCAACCATCAACTTAGTCCTTCTCAAGAAAGAAACTTAGAGCGTGTTTGTCAATGTCGGGTATTGGATAGAACAACCCTGATACTTGATATTTTTGCACAGCGAGCACGTACTCACGAAGGTAAGTTGCAAGTTGAATTAGCCCAACTTAGGCATATCTCAACTCGATTGATTCGCGGCTGGACTCACCTTGAAAGACAAAAAGGTGGTATCGGTCTGCGAGGGCCAGGTGAAACCCAACTTGAAACCGATAGACGTCTGTTACGTGAACGTATTAAAAGTATCCGCAAGCGTTTAGAGAAAGTAGCCACGGTTCGTGAGCAAGGTCGTCGGGCACGTAGTCGCAATGAGGTACCAACGGTGTCCTTGGTCGGTTACACCAATGCCGGTAAGTCTACGCTGTTTAACCTCATCACTAACTCCGATGTGTACGCCGCTGATCAACTATTTGCGACGTTAGACCCAACGTTAAGAAAGCTTCAAATAGATGATATTGGGCCTGTAATATTGGCTGACACGGTTGGCTTCATTCGTCATTTGCCACATGACTTAGTGGCAGCATTTAAGGCAACGTTAACTGAAACTCGTGAAGCTGACCTACAAATCCATGTAGTCGATGTAGCCGATAGTCGCCGTAAGGAAAATATCGAAGAGGTTCAATCCGTTTTAAAAGAAATTGAAGCGGATGACATTCCGCAGTTGTTGGTTTATAACAAAATTGACCTACTCGAGGATGTGCGACCTAGAATAGATCGAAATGACGAAGGGCAGCCTATTCGTGTTTGGCTGTCGGCTCATTCCGGCGTAGGAACTGAGTTACTATCGCAAGCAATATCAGAGCTGCTTGCAAAGAAAATTTTTAATCATACCCTGTGTATTCCGCCCGCTTTTGGACGTTTACGAGGTGCGTTATTCAATCTAAATGCGGTACAGCAGGAAGATTATGATGAGCGAGGCAACTGGCTGATACAGGTGCGTTTACCGGAAGTCGATTGGGAGCGGCTAAAAAAAGAACAGGGTATGGACATCGAAAAATTTATTGAAACATAATTTTTACATAGAAAAGTGTAGTTTTGTTCGCATTTGGGTATGAGAATCGCCGCTTATTTGGTAGATTTACCTTAATTGACTTTAATAACAATGGAGTATAGCTATGGCCTGGAATGAACCGGGTAATAATGGCAATGATAACGACCCGTGGAAAAACCGCGGAGGACGGGATCAAGGCCCACCTGATCTAGACGAAGTATTCCGTAAATTCAGCAACAAGTTTGGTGGTTTATTCGGTGGCAAGTCTGGTGGTGGAGGCAGTGGTGGCATTGGTGGTGCTGGCATGACCTTCATCCTACTGATAGCGGCTATCGTTTGGGCACTTAGTGGTATTTATACCGTCAAGGAAGCAGAGCGAGGCATTGTGTTGCAGTTTGGTCAGTTTGACCGCATCGCAGAACCTGGCTTGCGTTGGAAGATGACTTTTATTGAACAAGTGATCCCTATTGATATTGAAGCGGTTCGCTCGTTGTCGGCGTCTGGTTTTATGTTGACCGAAGACGAAAATGTGGTGAGTGTTGAATTTGAAGTTCAGTATCGAGTGATGGACCCAAGACTTTACAAGTTTAGCGTGACAGATGCTGATCACAGCTTACAGCAGTCTTTGGACAGTGCATTACGCTATGTTGTTGGTCATTCGAGAATGGACCAAGTGCTTACGACAGGCCGTGAATTGGTTCGTCAAAGAACTTGGGATGAACTCAATAAAATAATTGAACCATATAATCTAGGTATTTTGGTCACTGACGTGAACTTTAAAGACTCTCGCCCACCTGCGGAAGTCAAAGATGCATTTGACGATGCAATTGCAGCACAAGAGGATGAAGAACGCTTTATCCGTGAAGCAGAAGCTTATGCTCGTGAAATTGAGCCAAGAGCCCGTGGTCAGGTGACACGTATGACGCAAGAAGCGGAAGCTTATCGCGAACGTGTGACTCTAGAAGCTCGCGGTGAAGTGGAGCGCTTTGAGAAGCTATTACCTGAATATCAGGCTGCAAAAGAAGTTACCAGACAGCGCTTATACATAGATGCGATGGAAGAAGTATTAGGTCGCAGCACAAAAGTATTGGTTGATGTAAAAGGTGGTAATAACATGATGTATCTGCCCTTGGATAAGATAATGGGTCAGAATACGTCTGGTACACAAATTACGTTACCAAGCAAAAACGATATCAATGAACTTAGAAAAACATTAGGCCAGTCTCGCAATAGTACTGTGAATGGTAGCAATGATCGTTTTTCGCAAGACAGATTCAATAACGGGAGATAAGCGCAATGAAGAATTTTAGTATTGTGATTTTGCTCGCTGCGGTATTGATGTCTTTTTCATCGGTATTTGTAGTCACTGAAGGACAACGTGCAATTGTCTTATTGTTCAGTAAAGTACAAAAAGACAGTGAAGATAACGCAGTTGTTTATGCGCCTGGGTTACACTTTAAAGTGCCATTTTTTAGTCAGGTGCGTAAATTAGATGCACGTATACAGACTCTAGATGGTGCACCAGACCGTTTTGTAACAAGTGAAAAGAAGGACTTAATTGTTGATTCTTTTGTTAAATGGCGCGTGAATGACTTCAGTTCATTTTATCTGCGTGCTCGCGGTGACAAACAGTATGCTGAAACACTATTGAAGCAAAAGGTAAACAATGGTCTGAGAACAAACTTTGGTTCGCGTACCATCCGAGAAATTGTTTCTGGTGAGCGTAGTGAACTGATGGAAGAAGCGCTGGTTCAGGCTTCTGAAAGTGCAAAAGAGTTAGGTATTGAAGTACTAGATGTTCGTGTTAAGCAAATTAACCTACCAAATGAAGTGAGTAGCTCTATTTTCCAGCGTATGCGTGCTGAGCGTACTGCTGTGGCAAAAGAGCACCGTTCAGAAGGTCAGGAAAAAGCTGAGACGATTCGTGCTGAGGTTGATAGACGTGTAACGGTCATGCTGGCGGATGCGGAGCGTAATGCTCGCGCTGTACGCGGTCAGGGTGATGCGACAGCGGCTAAAGTTTACGCCGATGCATATAACAAAGATCCTGAGTTTTTTAGTTTTGTACGTTCGTTAGAAGCGTATAAGAAAACCTTCCAAAACAAAGGTGATGTGATGGTGCTTTCCCCAGATAGTGAATTCTTTGACTATATGAAAGGGGCAAGCGGCAAATAATACATACAATTGCCTTCATCGCTTAAAAAAGCTCTGAAATTTATCAGAGCTTTTTTGTTTTAATTCAGTTGTTTTCAATAGTATTTCAGTGAATGCGGAAAAAACACTCAAAACGGGGTGATCTCCTACCCGATTTTCTGGTAAAATCTGCGCCTAATTTTTTCTAAGTGATTTTGCAATGGGTAAAAACGTCGTTGTATTAGGCACCCAATGGGGTGACGAAGGTAAAGGTAAGGTTGTAGACTTACTAACAGATAAAGCTTCTCTAGTTGTGCGTTATCAAGGTGGTCATAATGCTGGCCATACTTTGGTGATCAATGGTGAGAAAACAGTATTACATTTAATTCCATCAGGTGTTTTGCGTGATAACGTAAAATGTGTGATTGGTAACGGTGTGGTGTTAGCTCCAGATGCGTTAATGAAAGAAATCGGTATGCTTGAAGAGCGTGGCGTACCAGTTCGTGAGCGTTTATTAATAAGCGAAGCGTGTCCTTTGATCTTGCCTTATCACGTGGCACTGGATCAGGCTCGTGAATTAGCGCGTGGCGAGAAAGCCATTGGTACAACGGGTCGTGGTATCGGTCCTGCTTACGAAGATAAGGTCGCACGTCGTGGTCTTCGTGTAGGCGACTTATTTAACCCTGAGCAGTTTGCTGCGAAACTAAAAGAAGTACTTGAGTATCATAACTTCACGCTAGTGAACTACTATAAAGTTGATGCTGTGGACTTCCAAAAGACATTTGATGACGCAATGGCTGTGGCACAAATTCTGAAGTCAATGGTTGTTGATGTGACTGAATTGTTAGATCAAACTCGTGCAGCTGGCGAAAACATCTTGTTTGAAGGTGCGCAGGGTACGTTGCTAGATATTGACCACGGTACTTATCCGTATGTGACATCGTCCAACACTACTGCTGGTGGTGTAGCAACAGGTGCAGGTTTTGGCCCACTTAACCTTGACTACGTACTTGGTATTGTTAAAGCATACACAACTCGTGTAGGTTCAGGTCCGTTCCCAACAGAGCTGTATGATGGACTAGACAAGCAAGACCCAGTTGGTAAGCACTTAGGTGAGAAAGGCCATGAGTTTGGTGCTACAACAGGTCGCTTGCGTCGTACAGGTTGGTTTGACGCTGTGGCAATGCGCCGTGCGGTACAGATTAATAGTATCTCAGGGTTCTGTTTGACTAAGCTAGACGTACTTGACGGTGTAGAAACGATTAAGATCTGTACCGGTTATCAGTTGGAAGACGGTACAGTGACTAACGTTACTCCGCTTGCCGCTGAGGGCTATGAAAAAGTAACACCAGTATATGAAGAAATGCCTGGTTGGAGCGAAAACACGTTCGGTGCAACCAGCCTTGAGCAACTTCCTCAAGCTGCGGTTAACTATATTAAGCGTTTAGAAGAAATTACTGGCGTTCCAGTTGATATTATTTCAACGGGCCCTGACCGTATCGAGACTATGATTGTTCGCAACCCATTCGGCGCATAATTTATAGTTGATTTGAAAAAAGCTGCATAGTGCAGCTTTTTTTGTGCCTATAATAAACGAAACTCTGTTGTAATAGGTTGCAAGCGCGCTATCATGCAATGGCAAATGTGCCAATAAATGAATAACTGGTACGGACTTTGTATAATTTTAAAGCGTGTCAAAAAAATCAGGTAAGTTATGATCAAGAAGTTGTGTTGCATTGCTTTATTAATGAGTGTGACGGCGGTGGCACAGGAGCCACTCACCGCAGTACCTTTGTATACTGAAGCAGAGTTAATCGAGCTAATTAAGAAAAATCAGCACTTAAAGAGAGTTAAGGATGATGATTGCCAGCTTGTTCAGGACATTGAGGCTCGAGCAGAAACAATGGAGCTGCCCTCGTATCAATTTCTGTATGGCGATATGTTAGCTTATGCGGTGTGTGTCGATAGAAATGTTGAGCTGGGTTTGTATTTTATGCGTAAGGCCGCTGAGCAGGGTCTATCATCAGCATTAGAGCAATTAGGGCGTTACTACGATGTTGGTCAGTTGGTACAGGCTGATAAAGCGTTGGCGGTGATATATCTTAGAGAGGCCGCATCACAGGGGAACCTTGCGGCACAGTTGCGCTTGGTTAATCTGTTTAACAGCGGACATGGTAGCCCAAGAGATTACGAAGATGCTTACCGCTGGTTGTTTCACTCTGCAGTGGCAGATAAAAAACTGCATCAGCAAATACAAAACGCACTTGCGCGCTTGGCTGAGAAAATGCCTGAAAGCGTTGTGCGCCGAGCCAGATTGCCGATGTAATTTCAGCTACACATAAGTGAATTAGCCTAATAAAACTATCTTGTACATTATCTTCGTTATTTCTACTGGTAATAGCTGGCTATTACTGTGTAAAAACGCTTTAATTTTGCGCAAAATTTCATCATCGGATGCTACAATCGCAAAGGGTTAATTTCTTAATTCTAGTAAAACTTTTATCCGCAGCTGAGGTTATGTAAAAAGTCATCACCAATGTTGAGTTACATTGATGATGACCGACTTTTATTGACTCCCGAGCTTCTCTCCTAAAGTACCGCTTTGCTCTTTGTTTAGCGTGGGCTCTTTGAGCACTGACATTTTAGGTGGCTGTAAAGCTACGATACGTTCACCTTGCTCTGGTGGCTTTTTCATATCAATAACAAATGGCCTGATTTGCTGCTCTTCACCACTATTAGTGTCCGAAATAATAAATAGTGGGATGGCTTCTTTATTGACCTCAAGATACTGCTGCCAGCTAAACTCTTCTGATAAGCGTGTTGCACTTACTTTGCCGCCCTTTGCTATCAGGCTACTCAGTCTGGCGTAATAGCCTTGTTCACCAAACAAGATCTGTCTGGATAAAAAGGTGGCGCTGTCTTTGTTTGCTTTGGCATGATTGGTTGATGAGCGTAAAGAGTATACACTTTGCTCATTCAACAAGTGGGAGAAATATTGTACACCTAATGCGTTGTGGTGCCTGTTAGGTGATAGAGCTAAAACGGACTTAAGCGCTGTTAGCGGTAAATAGCGCTCGGCATGTTCTGACTGAGGGTTACCGTAATAGCAGGGCAGACCATCCATTCTTGCCATTTTACAGTTTTCCCACGCTGGGTCCGATAAGTACACATCAATGTTTTGTTCTTTCAAGCCCTTGGCTATAGCGCGAGCAACGTGGTTCGCACCAATAATCAGCAAGGTATTGGGACTTGGTTGACGCACACCTAGCAGTTTAGCCAGCGGCGTCGCTGTCAGGCTTTGTAGTACGACGGTGACAATGATAACGGTGAAGATTAGTGGTACTAGTTTGTTCGCATCGGGGATTTGCGAGTCTATCATGCTTAGCGCGAATACTGAGCCTACTGCCGCGGCGACAATCCCTCGTGGCGCGATCCATGAGAGTAATACGCGGGATTTAAACGGCAAATCTGTGTTATAAGTTGAGATTGCAATACAAATAGGACGTGCGACAAATAAGACCACCGCTAAGAAAATAAAGGTTTCGACACCGAGCAACATTAAATCACTCAGCTGCAATCGAGCTGCGAGTAAAATAAATAGACTTGAGATCAAAATCATCGACAAATCTTCTTTAAACTCCAGCACAGAGTCAATTTCTAAGTCATCTTGATTCGCCAGCCAAATACCAAATATGGTTACGGCTAAAAGCCCTGACTCATGGGCAAGATGGTTTGAAAATGTAAAACTAAATAGCACCAGTGCCAGTATGCCAAACTTATGTAATTCATAAGGGAGCCACTCTCGACGTATTAATGTGCTGGTGATCCAGCCCGCGACAACGCCTACGCTGATACCCACGCCTAGTGTTGAAAACAGAGCGATTAGCGTGTGACTGAGAACCTCCCCTTGGCCTACAAAACTAACAGCTTCAAATACAAGTACCGCGAATAGCGCGCCAATCGGGTCAATAACGATGCCTTCCCAGCGAAGTACACGGTCTATATCTTGATTTGGCCTCATGGCATTGAGCATGGGGGCAATCACTGTCGGACCTGTTACGACCAGAACTGCACCTAGTACAGCAGCGACCCGCCAATCTAAATCCAGAATAAAATAACCACATAGTGCAATGATGACAAAGGTTGCAAACATTCCTATGGAGCAGAGATTACGGACAATCTTGCCAATACCTTTGAGCTCTCGAAAATGTAAAGTGAGTGCACCTTCAAATAAAATAATAGCGACTGACAGTGACACGACTGGAAACAATAATTCACCCAGCAAATCATCTGGGCTTAGTTGGCCTGTAAAAGGGCCGAGCAGCAAGCCGATTAATAATAAAAACAAGATCGCGGGCACTTTGAGTACCCAAGCAAGCCATTGGGCAAGCACAGAAAATATGGCAATTCCAGCGATATAAATAGCTGACATAATGTCTCCAGTTAACTCTTTGGTTAACATAGTTAAAAATACACTAAGCGGGTTATACCACAGTTATATTACGGCGACGAAGTTGAATTCGTTGCTAAGCCGAACATTCTTAGTTAAACATAGTCTTTATCAACAAAAATGGATCATTACATTGTTCTCTTTGATGGCAATCTATCAAGCAAGTTTGTACCCATAAAGTGCTATTTATCGTATTTATGGTCGGTATATGAGATTATTTTGTTATGGAGTTGAAAAATGTCTGACGAATGCGTAAGCTATAAAGCGTTCGGTAGATGTATATCGAAATTCTTTTTGGCTTTGCTGTAGCAATTATAGCAAGCTAGCTTTTGGTACTGATTATAAGCTCATTTTTATATGTGCAAGATTTGGTACTGTTCAACAATTAAACTATTCATTGCGCAATCATTCATTGCGGTATAGGTCTTTTCAGCCTCATCAAACCATGATGTACCTGCTGAAAACGGCTCGACATTGTAGAAGTATTACAGTGTCACAATCCATTTTTTAGTAAAGCGACAGCCAGTGTTGGGCACATGTGTGTTAACGCGTAAGCTGTATTGTATATTTGAATTGTTCAACTCTGGTTGTTTTTACTCGCGCACGTCCAAAATAAGTTGGCGCTGCGTGAATTTTAATTTAGTAAGGCAACGACAGGAAACAATATGAACATTTCAAACTCTCGGCGTATCGTGATCAAAATAGGTAGCGCACTGATTGCACCAGACCAGGACGGTTGTCGTGCGCGTTACTTGTTGACCATTGCACAATTTATTGTTCGTTGCCGCTCTATGGGCAAAGAAGTCGTGCTGGTTTCATCGGGTTCCGTCGCTGCGGGGTCACACCTGTTTCCACAAGGTGCTAAAAACTCATCCGTAGTGCTCAAAAAAGCGATGGCAGCTGCTGGGCAGACTGAAATGATGGCCACTTGGGATCGATTTTTTGACTTCCCATCGGCACAAATTCTTTTAACGCATGGTGATTTACGAGATTTAGAGCGCTATAACAGCATTCGTGAAACTATATTCGCTTTACTTGATCATGGCATATTACCTATTATCAATGAAAATGATGCGGTGACGACCGACGACCTAAAGGTGGGTGACAACGATAACTTGTCAGCTATGGTTGCGGCGGCGGCTGATGCTGATGTGTTATTGATGTGTTCGGACGTGGACGGTCTTTATGACAAAAATCCAAATTTGCATGAAGACGCAAAGTTGATTCAACAAGTGCCTGAAATATCAGAAGATATATATGCGATGGCAGGGTGTGCCACAAGCCAAGTGGGTACAGGTGGTATGAAAACAAAAATAGAAGCTGCAGAAAAAGCAACATCTCATGGTATTAGTACATATATCGTGAATGGCTTTAAGGAGCTAACATTTGAGCGCTTACTCAGAGGGGAAAACCCTGGCACAGTATTCTTGCCGTACGATGAACCGATGCACGCTCAGCAGCACTGGATGACACATACCGCATCTGAACAAGGTGAAATTGTTGTTGAACATGATTATGCCGAAGAGTTGAAGGATCACGCTGAACCATTAGCTGCAAGTAATATTTCGCAGATTAATGGTGAGTTTTCGGTGGGAGACACGGTACTTGTGCGCACTGAAAAAGGTGAACGACTCGCTAAGGCTACAACTAACTACAGTAGCTGTTTGCTAAACTTTTTAGCAGAACAGGAACAAACTTCGGATAATGGGCAGTTACAACAAAATATAGGCCCCGTTGTTTCGGAACAAGATATTGCAATTTTGGAGAAATCGTAACTCATGAGTTTAATTACAGAATTATCACAACAAGCAGCAAGTGCAGCAAAACAACTGGCACTTCTGAGCACAAAGCAAAAGAATGCGGTACTGACAGACATGGCAGCGGCACTCGTAGCTCAAAGCAGTGATATTTTAGCGGCGAATGAGCACGACTTGTCCCTAGCACGTGACAACCATTTACCTCCCGCAATGGTAGACCGGTTAACATTAACGCCGGAGCGTATCGCTGATATGGCGGAGGGCATTAAAACCATCGTAGAACTAGACGATCCAGTTGGTTTAACTCGCGATATGGGCGTCAGACCAAACGGAATAAAAATTAGCAAAATGCGCGTACCTCTTGGGGTTGTGTGTATGATCTACGAGGCGCGTCCAAATGTAACAGCAGATGCAGGCGCTTTATGCTTTAAATCTGGTAATGGTGTGATCCTTCGCGGCGGTAAAGAAGCGCTACAAAGCTCTCAAGCAATTGCTAAGGTAATGCACAATGTTTTAGAACAGCATGGCTTACCAAAAGCACTTATCACCGTTGTACCAGATCCAGACAGAGCACTGTTGATGGAATTGATGCAGCAAAAAGAATATATCGATTTGATCATTCCTCGCGGTGGTGAAGGGCTTATCAACTTTGTTACACAGAACAGTACGATTCCTGTGATCCAACACTTCAAAGGGGTGTGTCATTTGTATGTTGATGAAGACGCTGATCTTGATATCGCACTTAAGCTTGCATTGAATGGTAAAACACAGCGTACAGGCGTGTGTAATGCATTAGAGGGCATTGTGGTTCACAAAGCAGTTGCTTCGCAATTTTTACCACGTTTACAAAAGGCGTTTGCTCATAAACAAGTTGTTATTAACGCGGATAGCCAATCAGCCAAGTACTTTGATAATGCAAATATCATCGCTGACGACCAATTTGGTGAAGAATACCTAAGCTTAGAAGTTGCAGTACGAATTGTTGAAGATTTTGCGGGTGCTATCGAACATATCGATCGTTTTGGTAGTCATCATACTGAGGTGATCTGTACGCAAGATAGTAATAAGGCAGAACTATTCCAGCGTAGCGTCGATGCATCTGTGGTGATGGTGAATGCTTCGTCACGTTTCTCGGATGGTTCACAGCTGGGTCTCGGTGCTGAAATTGGTATTGCGACAACTAAATTGCACGCTTACGGTCCAATGGGACTTGAGTCTTTAACGACAGAAAAGTTTCTAGTAACTGGCGAAGGTCAGGTAAGAGAATAATAGATATATAAAGCAAAATCTTAAAGCGGGCTAATTGGCCCGTTTTTTTATGCAAAAACGCGAGACTTAACAAAGATTAAAAGTGATAAAACTGAACAATCAGACCTATGTAATCATTGCAATGGAGTTTAGACAAGGAAGGCGGAAAGTGGTGGAGCTAAGCAGGATCGAACTGCTGACCTCCTGCGTGCAAGGCAGGCGCTCTCCCAGCTGAGCTATAGCCCCACATTCCGTTTCGAACGCTGCGAAATTTAAAACTTTTTGCATAACTCGTCAAGTCTTTATCCTGAAATTTTTTTCACATTTTTGTAAGTTGCTTTGATAGACTAAGCGAAAAGACTACCAAGATAGAATATTTGATGTTTCAAAAGAATGTACGTCTACTATTATCCAGTTTATGTTTTATTGTATTAGCTGGATGTGCCTCTGCACCTGAGCCAGTTGAATTTCAAATAGCAGAACAAACACTTCATACCAAGCAATCCGAGTCGGGAGATTTGCTTTTCGTATATATTGTTACTGTAGAACCAACGCCTATTATGAAAGTGAGCAGTCATAAACCGATGAGCCGTACTGAGCTAAAAAAGTACGCCGAACATCAACGAGTTGAGGACTCACCAGAACTGAAATTACAATTAGAAGAGCGCGCAGTTCAACTTTTAGATACGGCGCTTGCGCAGCGCAATTATTGCCAAACTGGGCACAAAGTAAACCGTGTTTATTGGCGTCAGCGCAGTGTTCAGCTTAGAGGCATGTGCTTGTGAGCGCTTTATTAGAAAGTGATCTTGCAAGGGCTCTACAAGAGCTAAATATTGAACCTGTTCAATATGAACATGCGGCACTGCACACCTGTGATGATGCGGATAGGCTACAACTTGAGCGCCAAGGAACAAGGATTAAAAACCTGTTTTTAAGAGACAATTATGGACGTCGCCATATATTGTTATTGCTAGAAGCTCATCTAAAGGTTGACCTAAAAGCTCTGTCTACGCAACAAGGTCTTTCTCGCCTGGGCTTTGCATCTGATCAACGTTTGGAAAAGTATCTAAAAATTCGTCCTGGATGTGTGTCAGCGCTGGCATTGTTCAACGATAATGAACACCAAGTAGAGCTCTGGGTCGACAGTGGACTTTGGGATGCTCAATTGTGGCAGTGTCACCCGCTTGATAACCGCAAAACTTGGGTGCTATCTAAACGCCAACTTCTTCAGTTTTGGCAGCATACCGGGCATCAGCCTCATGTCATTGATGTGCCTTGTCTATAGGTCATATAGGTCAGTAGTAAACCCGTTGCGCAAACGAGCAGCAGCGAAAACAAAAAGGCATGGTAGCCATAGTTTTGTAAAACGAGACCCGGTAAAAAAGACCCTAATGCTCCACCACTATAATAAAATGAGACGTAGGCGCCATTGGTTACGGTGGGCGGGGCATCGCTTATCTTATTTGCCAACGGAGCCGCACTGGCATGGATCATAAACATACAGGCGCAGAACAGCGTAAATGTTACCAAGAATACACTCAAAAATGGCATTTGCATGGCCACAAGTGTCATACAGTACATCGCAAATAAGGTGCTCAGCCACCGCCAAGAGTTGTTGAAATACTGATTAAGGCGCGGTGTGGCCATTGAAATAACCGCCCCTATCAGATAGCCGCTATATACCCAGCCAATAGTTTTACTATCGGTTATATCGAACATGTCTTGAAGAATGAAAGGCAGGTAATTCATTAATGCTGCGAAGCAGAAAAACATACAAAAAACGCAGCCAAATAAGCGTACGATTAACCGGTTATGTAAAGGTTTTAGATAAGCTTTTGGAGACGCAGGCGCCTGCTCTGGACGTTGACAGCGCTGAGGTTTGATACACAAAGCTAAAACGAATAATGAAAACGCAAATAAATAGTAGAAGCTCTGCCATGAAAACCAACTGGCAAAGTTTGCTGCCAATACTCGCCCTAGATACCCTCCCAGAATTGTACTGCCAATATAGCGCGTCATATTTTGTTGTAGCTGCATGCCGCTGTACTGTTGGCCAATAAACCCTGTCATGGCCGTGAGGGCTGCGGGCAGTGTTAGCCCTTGGACAAACCTAAGCGCAAGCAGTAACTCAAAACTGGGTGCAAGGGCAAACAAAACACTGGTAAGTGCTAGTATCAGCATGGCCTTTTTAAGGATATCAAGCGGGTTCTTGCGGGCAAACAATAGGCCATAAAAAATAGGTGCGATAGCTAAAGGCACCATAGTGATAGACATAAGTACGCCGCTAGTGGCAGGAGAGACGGAAAAAGATTGTGCAAAAATTGCTAGCAGTGGCTGTGGTGCATAAAGCACAAAAAATATAAAAACACAGGAGATAAGCAGCTGTATTAAAGGCATTAAGGTTCCAAAACGTGGGTTGCACAGTCCGTCTCCATTATGCGTGGATTTGTATTAATTGAACAGTTTTGGATCAGTTAGTTAGTATTTCTTTGCGGTAAATCATATAAGTAAAACCAGTGCTTTGCTAAGGTAGCTTGTAAAGGTAAAAAAATCCGTTATTACAAGTTTTGTATATGGTCAAAAAAAACCACTGCGTTAAAATATGACAATTCGTATTTCATGGAGCATGCACAATGGGTTCTTTACAAGAGCAGCTACTAAAGGCAGGGTTAACGACAGAGCATAAAGCAAAGGTTGCTAAGTCGGAAAAGCGTAAAGCACAGAAGAAGAAAAAGAAAAAAGGTGCAACCAGTGATCCGAGTGATCTGCAAAAGCATATTGCTCAAACAAAACTTGAGCAACAACAAAAAGCTGAAGAGCTAAACAAGGCGAAGCAGGCTGAGCTAAAAGAGCGCGAGCAAATCGCACGCGTTAAGCAGATACTTGAACACCACAATCAGGATTCGATACGTGGCGAGGTTACCTTTAACTTTACCTATGAAAATAAGGTTAAAGAGTTGGATGTGAATGAGCAGACTAAACAAGCCTTGTCTAAGGGGCGTTTGGCTATTTGTGTGCTTGAAGGTCAGTTCTACGTGCTCCAAGATGAGCCCGCGCGGAAGATTGCTGAGGTGGATGAAAAGTACATTGTTTTCCATGTGGAAGATGATAGTAACGGACCTGATGAGGACGATCCGTATGCAGCTTACGAGGTTCCAGACGATTTAATTTGGTAACCGTTTTTACTCATCATAGGTCTACTAATTAGCAACTAATGTGTAGCGCTGACAAATGGTCTACACTGTAAAGGAATTATCCGTTAATTAATAAAAAGAGTAATGTTATGAGTAAGATAAAAAAATTAATATGTGGGGTTGGGTTGTCTGTGGCTGCGCTAGGTGCCAATGTGGTGCAGGCAGAGGATGGCAAAGCATTATATACCGCTAAAATGTGTCAAACTTGTCATGGTGCAGAGGGCAAAGCCCCAATCATGCCAATGTATCCAAAAGTTGCAGGTCAGAGTAAAGAGTACTTACTAGCCCAGATGAAAGACATTAAGTCAGGTGCTCGCAGTAATGGTATGTCGGCGGCGATGAAAGCCATGGTTGCGAATGTATCAGATGCGGAATTAGAAGCTATCGCTGAGTATTTATCGCAAGTTAAATAAGCATCTTCCACATGTTTTGCAAAAGCCACCGCTTGTCGGTGGTTTTTATTATGTTGAACAAATGCCCAGAGTCATTTAGACTTCTATACATCTATTTGGGCGTATTTGAGGACCCTCTATGTTTGAACTACCTAAACTCAACCTCAAAGGTAAAGTATCTGAGCAAGAATGGCAGTTAAGAGTTGATTTAGCTGCTTGTTACCGTTTGGTTGAGCACATGAGGTGGGGGGATTTGATTTATACCCATATGTCGGCGCGTTTACCGGGAACTGATCAGTATTTAGTAAATGCATTTGGTTTGAGCTTTGATGAAGTAACCGCGTCCAACTTAGTTAAGGTGGATTTGCAAGGTAATATTTTGGATGACACACCATTTAAAATAAACCCCGCGGGTTTTACCATTCACAGCGCAATCCATGAAGTAAGAGAAGATGCTCACTGCGTGATCCATTTACATACCAAAGAGACCGTGGCAGTTGCCAGCCTAGAATGCGGATTGCTGCCATTAAGCCAGCACTCAATGTTCTCACTGCCTTCGCTGTCTTATCATGGCTATGAAGGATTAGCGGTAAATGATGATGAGCGTAAACGACTTCAGGATGATTTGGGCAATACCAACCATATGTTGTTGGTAAATCATGGCGGATTAACGGTTGGTCCAACGGTTGGCGATGCCTTTATGCGTTTTTATGACTTGCAGCGAGCGTGTGAGATTCAAGTGGCTATCCAGTCAACTGGCCAACGCGCTGTGCCAGTTCCTCAGCCCATAATAGATAATATTTATAATCAAGCTAATGTTGTTCACAGCGGCAGCACAGGCGGGCAACTCGCATGGCCTGCCATGCTCAGAAAAGCATACCGCTTAGACCCAGGCTTTGCACAATAGGAATCTGCAATGAAAGTTAATCGCGTCGAAGTATTTGATATTCACTGTCCTGATAGACCAGCATGGACCCCTGTATTTGTAAGAATTCACACCGATGAAGGTATCAGCGGCGTGGGTGAGGCCGGTCTGGCATATGATTTAGGACACAGCGCTGCGGCCAGCATGATCAAAGAAATGGCTGAAGCATTTTTGATTGGTCATGACCCATTTCAAACGGAGTTACTCTGGTCACGTATGTTGCGTGAGAGCTTTTGGGGACTCGGTGGTGGGCCGGTGGTTTACGCTGCCATGAGTGCAATTGATACCGCACTTTGGGACATCAAGGGCAAGGCGCTGAACTTGCCTGTTTATCAATTACTCGGTGGTAAGGTGAACCCAGAGCTTAGAACCTATGCATCACAGTTACAATTTGATTGGGACAAAGAATTTAAAGCCTTGGTTGAACCGCAGGAATATGCCGAAGCTGCACTTAAAGCTATTGCTGAGGGATATGATGCCGTTAAGGTAGACCCAATTCAGTATGATAAATATGGTAATACCTACTACGATCGCACTAAGATCATCTCTCGTGCAGAAATGAAACTTTATCGCGCACGTATGCAAGCTATTCGTGAAGCGGTAGGGGATGAAGTTGACATTATATTTGAGTGTCATAGTTTACCGGGGGCGACTTCAGCTATCCAAATTGGCGAAATTGCAGAAGAATTCGATTGTATGTATTACGAGGAGCCGGTGAATTATCTAAACCATTCGCTGCATGCTAAGGTTGCCGACAAAGTCGCGGTGCCCATTGCAGGCGGTGAGCGTTTGTATAATCGCTGGGGCGTGCGTCCGTATTTAGAAGACCAGAGCATTGACGTGCTTCAACCTGATATTGGCTTATGTGGTGGTTTTACTGAAACCAAAAAAGTGTGTGATTACGCAGATATTTTTGATGTTCGTATTCAGGCGCATGTTTGTGGTGGTCCGGTTGCTACCGCAGCGTCACTACATCTTGAAACGGCAATCCCGAACTTTTTAATTCATGAACATCACACTTATGCGATCAAAAAGTGGAACCGTGAACTGTGTATTCAAGATCCTCAGCCTAAGAATGGGGTGTTTAAGGTATCTGAGGAACCAGGTATCGGCATTGAGCTCAACGACGAAGTGGTGATGCGTTCACAGCGTGTAGAAATCAAATAAATGACAAAAGAGTAGTGGAGTCGTAATACGGACGAAGCTACTTTTTTTGTTAAACATAAAAAAGGACCTGACGGTCCTTTTTAGTTACAAGGTATACAAATGTATGCTTTACATCAATGTAGGTTAACAGCTGAACTTGGCGATTTCTGACTCCAAATTCACGGTTAACTCTTTGATACTGTCGGTAGCGTGATGGGCTTTTTCAGACACATGAGCGGTTTGTGAGGCCGTGTCTGAAATGGTCACCACACGGCGCGCGGTGTCTTCTCCAGCCTCTAGTTGTTCTTTTGCTGCATGGGCAATTTGGTGACTCATTTGCGAGATCTCTCCTAAAGAGTTGGCAACTTTACGCAACTCTTCCCCTGCTTCTTTAGACATACTGACGGTTTTCTCACTAGTATGAATAGACACTGTGACCGATGATTTAGCCTCCTGCGTGGCCGATTGCAGCTTGCCAATCATGGTATGGATTTCTTCAGTGCTGGTTTGGGTACGTTGAGCAAGTTGGCGAACCTCATCTGCAACAACAGCAAAGCCTCGGCCTTGTTCGCCAGCTCGAGCCGCTTCTATGGCAGCATTAAGTGCCAGCAAGTTCGTTTGCTCAGCAATGCTTTGGATCACACTCAATACATTGGCGATATTGGCCACTTCTTCATCTAAGGTTTGGATATTATTACCAGCGCTGTCAATTTGCTGCTCCAATAGAGCGATGGTTTTTGCTGCCTCAGTTGTCAGTTTATCGGCGTTTTGGCCCTGACGTTCTGCTTCTTGTACGGAGTTGGCGGTTTGCTCGGCATGTTCAACAACCGTTTGCGCGGATGCTGTTAGCTCGGTGATGGCTGAGGCGACCATTTGTGTTTCGCTGCTCAGGCTACGCGTAAGTTGCTCTAATTCGTTGGAACGTTTTTCGCCATCGTTGCTTTGCGCTTTAAGCGCGTCACTGACCGTAGCGATTCCACCAACCACGCCTTGTAAGCCTTTTTGCATATAGCTCATAGCGGCAATGATACTGTCTTCTTTGGCGGCACTGGTGTTGATCGGTGAGCTCAGGTTACCGCGAGATACTTGTTTAACGATGGTCAGTACATCATCTAATTCACCGCCGAGCTTATTCGAAAGACCTAGACCAAATTTTGCCAAGGCAAAAGTCAGTGCCACCGCGATCAATAGTGATAGAGTTAATAGCCAGCGAGCTGTAGCCCAGTAACGTTCATCGGTCTCTTTGGCGCTGATCCCCGTACCTACATACCAGCCAAAAACAGGTGTTTTTTGTACCACAGAGGTTAGGTCTACGACTTCGCCTTCACGAACTGAATCCCACTCATAAGTGATAATTTGATTGGTTTTATTGCCAACTAAACGCTCTACCATTCGACCAATACTATTGCCTTTAGCATCTTTGAAGTCGTTAAAACTGGTGCCGTGTAATTGTGGGTCGTGTGGGGTGGCAACAAAATCTAGCTGGTCGTCGACCACATACACGTACTCAGAGTCATGATATTTATTTTCCCTGAGCATCTTAGTGGCGAGCTTTTTAGCCTGTTCTTCATTCAGGGCGCCGGATTGTACATATCCTTCAAATTGCTCAACAATGTTTACCGTGCTCTTCATCAGTTGGTTGATACGCGCAATGTTGTCAGATTCACTGGCATGGCGTAACGCTTGTAATCCTAAGATGGCGACTAGCAAAAGTGAGAGGAAAATAGCCGCTGCGAAAAGTATTATTTTAATTCTTAATGTTAAACCTGATAGCACAATACGCCCCTTTCAGATAATAGAATATTATTATCTACCATGTTTAATGAAATCATGTAAGTAACATATAGTGTATTTCGATAGAAATAGAGATGATATTTCCTCATAATGATGAGGAAATATCATTATTTTGCATTGATTATGTCGACTTCTTGGTCGGTCAGTTGACGGTACTCGCCACTGGCTAGGTTGGCGTCAAGCTCAATATCGGCTATTTTTTCACGATGTAGTTCAACGACTTTGTTGCCTACGGCTGCAAGCATCCGCTTCACCTGATGGTATTTACCTTCGCAGATTGACAATCGCAAACTGTAGCTAGCAAGTTGTTCGGCCATCGCAGGTAATGTGGGTTGTTTTTCATTGTGAAGCTGCACGCCTTCTCTCAATTGTTGCAATGCTTCTTCGGTTATAGGCTCTTGCGTTTCAACAAGATAGGTTTTGTATTTTTGCTTTTTGGGAGACGTAATTTGATGCGACCAGTCACCATCGTTGGTCAGTAGCACTAAACCTGTGGTGTCGATGTCTAAACGCCCAGCAACATGAAAATCTTTTAAGTTAGGCTCATCAAGTAATTCAAATACTGTTGGATGCATTTCATCACTATTTGCACAGACGTAGCCCACCGGCTTGTTGAGCATAAAGTAACGCTTACCAAGATATTGTAATGACTTACCCTGCCAAGTAACTTGATCATTTTGTGTAACCGAATAATCAAATTTCGTGATTACTTCACCGTTTACCGTTACATAACGTTTTTTAATACCTGCTTTGACTTTAGTTCGTGGTAACTCGGCCAGATGGCTCAAAAATTTATCCAGTCGGCAAGGAAATTTCATAATACTTTGTCTGTAAATTAAATAGGTTGATAGTATACGTGATCGTAGGGTTTTAATCAGTTCTTTCGGTAGATAGACGGGAGTAAATCATATGGATGTACACTCAGTAGCCAGTTTTTATCAAACATAGTTTGCAGTACTTCCAGCAGTGCGTTACTCAATAATTGCTTTTGTGCTTCGCTGCGACCCTCTATGAGATGTGCGTGAATGTGCACAAAACCGGTTTTTCCTTCTGCCAGTTTATAATAGTCGGTGCTCTGGGTGCGCGTTTTTAATGTTGTGGGGTCAAATAAAGCAGTACTTTGTGTTGCGAGGTGGACCGCTTCGACCAATTGTTGTGCAGGTATAGGCAAGTTATTAGAGTGTTCAATGATAAGGTGTGGCATGATGACTTATTGCTTCAAGTATGAGTAAATGGGCCTATGTTAGGTGATTTATAGGGAAACACCAGATGTATAAACAAAAAATTTGGTTGATGTTGGCGGGCGCGATGACACTGTTTGGATGTAGCGATGATGCGGCGAAAGTTAGCCTTGGGCTATTCACCACCAAAGATGTCGTCGTCTCTGCACAACAAGATCCGATCGTTACGGGCGTTACATGTCATATCAGCCATGTAGAGGCGAATTTAGATTTTTCAGACCCCTCTGATATGTCGATAGCATGTCGACAGACCGGTGAGATCACAGCCGAGCAGATGCAACAAATCGATTTATCAAAAGATGGTGAAGTGGTGTTTAAAACATCTAAAAGCATTTTGTTTAAGTCTTTAAAAGTTCGTCGTATTTATGATGCTAAAGCCCGCACTTTATTGTATTTATCATATTCAACGAAAGAAACCAGCGGCAGTCACCATCATGCGCTCTCCACCGTGCCTTTATATAACACTCAGGCATGGCAGTGGGCCACAGAGACAGAGTAATTATGTTAGCGTTATTTAAATCAAAACCCTTGTTAAGTGACGGTGAAGTGGCATGGCTTGTCGATACATTTGCGTGGGCCTGTGAAAACTTTGACGGGCAACATTTTTTATCACAAACAAAGATAATTGAGCCGACAGGGCAGTATTTCCCCGATCAGGTATCCAGTGTTGAACAGATGGCACAAACAGTATTCGCTCGTGTGCGTGACTATGCGGGTATGCAAGCTTGGCCATTACAATTGGTAAACCCCGCACATTTACCGGCGCAACAAAGCATTCCGGCATTTAGCTTCAGTGGTATATCAAGGGGTGAAACAGCGGAGCTCGCAGTAGCGCCTTCACAGCCAGTGCTGTTGTCTTATAACCCCAATCAAATAAACCAGCCACAGGATTTAGTTGCAAGCTTTGCAGGAACACTGGCAACAATCGCTATCTACCAAAAAGGCGTATTACCCCCAGGTGGCGAAGCACAAATTGCCGCGGCAAGTGATGCTTTGGCCTGTTTTATGGGGTTTGGTGTGATGATGAGTAACACCGTGTACCAGTTCAAAGGTGGTTGCGGTTCTTGTTACAACCCGTATGCAAACCGACAAGCAGCATTAAGTGAAGAACAAACGGTGTTTATGCATGCCTTGATATGCTACATCAAACCTGAAGTCGACGGCAAAAAGCATTTAAAACCGCATCTTAAAAGTGTTTACAAAAAGGCACATAAACAGATCCAAGAATACATAAAAGGCACTCCTAACCCATTACTGTTAATGCTCAAGGAGCAAAGCGGTGCTTGAATACGTAGATGAATTTTTATTGATAGCACTGGCGCACTTTTTTGCGGTAGCCAGCCCAGGCCCTGATTTTGCGATTGTTTTAAAACAGAGTATTCAGCGAGGCAGAGCCAATGCTTTGTGGACCAGCGCGGGTGTTGCGCTAGGGATTTTGGTCCATGTTACCTATTGTTTGCTCGGCGTGGCTATCGTGTTATCTCAATCTCCTGCGATGTTTAATGTTTTGAAGTATGTTGCGGGCGCTTACTTGGCGTATATGGGTATACAAGCATTACGTGCTAAACCTGCTGGCGACACGCAAAGTGTAAAAGGTGTAGAACATCAAACCTCAGAACGTGCGATACAAGCGCTAAGAAGGGGCTTTTTGGTTAATGCCCTCAACCCCAAAGCTACGTTGTTCTTTCTATCTCTATTCACCTTGGTGATATCACCCACGACGCCAACAATGGTTCAGGCGTTTTATGGACTCTATATGGCATTGGCAACCTGGGTATGGTTTTCGTTTTTGGCGATAGTGCTGAGCCGTACTCAGGTCCGATCATTTTTTCAAAAAGCAGGTCATTGGTTTGACAGAGGGATAGGCGTTATTTTAATCGCACTGGCAGTGCGCGTGGTATTGTAAAAGGTTTTAAGTCGTTATGAGTAATAAGCCGCATATTAATTTTGCATTTGGTTCTAACTTATCAACCAAAAGATTGTTTGCTCGTCTTCCACAAGCTCGATGCCTTGGCGTTGCTAAACTGTATCAACATAGACTGACGTTCAATATGCTCAGTACTGATGGTTCAGCAAAATGTACCATTGAACCTACAAGCTACCGTGATGATGTTGTCATTGGCGTGCTGTACGGGCTTGATGATGAAGAACTCGCCATGCTGGATGCCATTGAAGGAGAGCGTTACGACAGGGTGAGTATCGAAGTAGACTCGGCTCAGCATGGTTTGATAGAGGCATATTGTTACATCGCTAACACCTTTATTGAAGATCAGCTTCCTTTTGATTGGTATGTTCAGCATGTACTAAACGGTGCGCTGGAGCATACCTTCCCAAGCGAGTACGTAGCACTCATTGAGGCCCAAACTCATGTTACGGATCACTTCACCGAGCGCTCAGAACGAGAGTGGCAGTTACATCGCCCACTAAAGAAAACTAAAAAGGCATAGTATGAATTTGCATAACATGATTGGTGCGGGTCTTGCGCTGATATTAACCCTGCCATCGTTGGCTCAACAAACTGACTCCTCTACTGCGAAAAACGCTGTGAATGTGCAAGATGTAGATACAGCAGTACGCCAAGCAATGACACGTTTTAATATCCCAGGGCTTGCGATTGCGGTTGTTGAAAAAGGGCAAGTCGTGATGGCTAAAGGCTATGGTGTTAGGCACCTTACAACATCAGAGCCAGTTGATAAGCATACTCTGTTTGGTATTGCGTCAAATACCAAAGCTTTCACCAGTGCAGCGTTGGCGATGCTGGTGGATGAAGGCAAACTCAATTGGGATGATAAGGTGATAAAGCATCTGCCAGAATTTAGGATGTTTGACGCTTATGTGAGCGCTGAAATGGCCATTAGAGACCTGTTGAGTCATCGAAGTGGCTTAGGGTTGGGCGCGGGGGATTTAATGATCTGGCCTGATACCAACAAAACCACAGAGCAACTCATAGCAGGTATTGCTAACATAAAACCCAGCTCAAGTTTTCGCAGTGAGTATGCCTATAACAATCTAATGTTTGTGGTGGCAGGAGAAGTGGTCGCCAGAGTCAGTGGTATGAGCTGGCAAGATTTTGTTGAGCAGCGTATGTTCACCAAATTGGGGATGGATGATTCAAAAGCTGGTTTCTCGCGTATTAGCCCTGACAATCGTAATTGGGCGACAGGGCACATCCCGATGGATGGTCAGCTGAACCCTTTTTTCGTAAATTACTTGGAAGATTTTCGTGGCGCTGGGGCTATTGCCTCAAATGTTGATGATATGAGTCAGTGGTTATTAACGCAGCTGAATGCGGGCAAAACACCACAAGGCCAGCAGTTATTTAGTGCGCAGCAACAACTGCAAATGTGGCAGCCTCATATCATGCGAGAGGCAAAGGAAGAGAGTTTTACAACCCATCGCCAGCAATTTAGAGGTTATGGGTTAGGCTGGGCAATTGAGGACTACTTTGGGTATAAGAAACTGGGTCATGGTGGCGGAATTTTGGGTATGGTGTCTCAGGTTGCGCTACTTCCAGAGCGGCAGTTAGGTGTCGTGCTACTATCAAATCAGCAAGCATATCCAGCACTGACAGGTATCATCGATGAGGTGTTTGAAGATGCCCTAGGATTGCCTGAGATAGACCGAGTGGAGGTCGCCTTACAAAACTATGAGCAAGAAAAGGCCAACAACTATGCCACTGCGGGCATAAAACCACTCACAACTGTTCAAGCAAGTTTACCACTGAAGCATTACACCGGTACGTTAACAAGTGACTGGTATGGTGATGTGATTGTAAAGCAAGTAGATGGTAATTTGATGCTAGATTTTACTCATACCGATTTGCTTAAAGGTAAGCTTGAGCACTATAGCGGTAATACCTTTGTGGTGCGTTGGCAGGAACGATTACTTGAAGCGGATGCCTATATCCAGTTTAACATGAATAACTTTCAGCAAGTGGTGGGTGCTAACATGGAGTTTGTGAGTCCAGATGTAACCGACTTTAGTTTTGATTTTCACGATTTAGAACTAACCGCTTTGCCTGCTGCTGAGGCAGAGTAACACCAAAGTCTCACTGTGTATGGTGAATAAGCTTGTTACACTGCTTGAAACGAAGATAAAGAGAGTGTTATGCGTACCGCTGTGATCACACACCCACACTGTAGAAAGCACAAAATGCCAGATGAGCATCCCGAGTGTCCACAGCGTCTGGATGCCATTGCGGACAGGCTGCTGGCATCGGGGTTAGATATTGCGCTTCAGCAGCTACAAGCGCCCAAAGCGTCTATGCAGCAAGTTGCGTTGGTGCACGAGCAAGCGTTGATAGATAAAGTATGTGCAAGTATCCCAAGCGATAAAATCAATGCTTTTTCCGAAGATGTGTGGCTAGCGCCAGAGTCTTTACAAGCGATAGAGCGTGCGGTTGGCGCGGGCATTCTAGCGGTAGATCAAATTCTAGCGGGTGATTTGGACGCAGCATTTTGCAGTGTACGTCCTCCGGGTCATCATGCTAATCGAAGCCATTCATCAGGTTTTTGCGTGTTTAACAATTTGGCGATAGCCGTGGAGTATGCCAAAAGTTTAGGTGTTGAGCGGGTCGCAATTTTAGATATTGATGTGCACCACGGTAATGGGACGCAGGATATCTTTAAAACACATGAAGACGTATTGTTTTGCTCGTTATTTCAATATCCTTTTTACCCTAACAGTGACATTGAAAACAATGAACATATCATCAACTCACCGTTGCCTTTGGCGAGCAAAGGAGAAGATTTACAAGCTTTGTTCACTCAGCAGTGGCTCCCAAGGCTCAGGGAGTTTAAGGCTGAGTTGATATTTATTAGTGCCGGATTTGATGCCCACTTGGAAGATGATATGGGCGGCCTGCAGTTTGTTGAGGCTGATTATCAGTGGCTCACAGAACAAATCGTGCAGCTGAGTAAAGAAACTCAAGCCAAAGGAATAATCTCATTTTTGGAAGGTGGGTATGCATTATCTGCTTTGGGTCGCAGCGCTGTGACACACATCAAGGCATTGGTCGAGGGGTAGTCTTTACTTACCCAGAACAAAGCAGTGAAAAGACTTGTTTAATATCTGTAAGTACGACCTTTTGCACACAACACTGGCCATCATCGAGCAGTGCTTGCTGAACTCTCCCTGTGAGTTGAGATAGCGTAGGCAGCTCTTTCTTATAACCTTGTAAATCATAACATTGACCATTGTCATACAGGCATAGCGCGTGCTGTGTTTGCGTATTGCTCAGATAAAATAGGGCGTGATTGAGTGTTTCTTCACAATCAATAAACTCAATACTTTCTTCTAAATAGAGCAAGAATGGGTAATATTTTATTGGCATTGTTTGTTCTCAATCAAAGTATAAAAGGTGTACAACATTATACTTCGTATTCAAGTCAAAATGCGAGGTTGTGCTTAATGGTCTCTGATAACCGTCAATTACAAATCAAAGATATTTTCTCTAATCAACTATTGTCATGCGATCAGCAAACGCCGCTTAGTGAGGCGGTAAAAATGATGCGCAAGCGCCGAGTAAGCTCTATTTTTGTTACTCAGCAACAGCAGATTGTAGGCATTTGGACGGAATCAGATTGTGTCAAACTTAACTTTAATGACCCTGATTTTGCTAAAGCACCCATCGGCACATCGATGACGTCGCCAGTGCATGATATCCAAGTTGATAAAACACTAAGTGAAGCTACGATAAAATTTCATCAGTTAGGGATCCGACACCTGCTGGTCAAAGACCAACAACAAGCGCCGGTTGGTGTGGTTTCGTTGTCTGACATTGTGCGCAACCAAGGGCTCGACCATTACTTGCATTTTCGCCCAATCGAAGATCACTACAACCGCAACGTGGTTATTTTGAAGGCCACTGATTGCGTGTCAAAGGTGATTGAAGTCATGCGGTTAAAGCGGGTGACAGCGGTGTTGGTATACAATCATGAGTTGGTAGAGTATGGCATCATTACACAGCGTGATATTGCCTATATGCTGCTTAATCCAGATTGGCGAATGCCATGCTGGCGGCTCGCTACATACCCAATGTTGCAAGTCAGTCCAAAGGACAGTTTGTTTGATGCATATCGCTTAATGACCTCAGAATCGATTCGACACTTGGTCGTAAAAGAGCCATGTTCTGGTAAAGTCATTGGTCTGCTGCCGTTGAAAAATGTGCTGACTGAGATAGAAACAGCTTACTGTAGTGAGCTTGAAAAGGTATTGGTACAGCGCGACCTTGCCTTACAAAAATCAGAGAAAAACCTGTATTTGGCTAACCGTATTATCGATGCCTCTTTGGATGGCATTATGATCACCCGTGGGGATGGCGAAATTTTACAGATCAACCCTGCTTTTAGTGAGCTTACTGGGTATCAGGACTATGAAGTGATAGGCAAGAACCCTAGCATCTTGAGTTCTGGCCTTCATGATCAAGAGTATTATGACCAAATGTGGGCTGAGCTAAGAAAAAATGGTGTATGGCAGGGGGAGATCTGTAATCGTAAGAAAAGTGGAGAGATCTACGTCGAGTGGTTAACCATCATCGCAATTAATGAACCTTATAGCGATGATGTTTTATACGCGGCAATTTTCAGTGATATTACCGAGCGTAAAAATGCAGAAGAGAAGATAGCTCGGCTTGCTTATTTTGATGAATTAACAGCCTTGCCTAATCGGCGTTTATTTTATGACAGGTTATCCATGGCGTTGGCCTCCGCGCACAGAGATAACCATAAACTTGCTGTGATGTTTATCGACCTTGACCGTTTCAAGGAAGTTAATGACAGTTTAGGTCACAGTGCTGGAGATGAATTGCTGGTGCAGGTGAGTGAGCGTATCAAGAGCCTGTTAAATGAGGGCGATACCTTAGCGCGTTTGGGGGGAGATGAGTTTGTGGTATTACTTACTGAAGTAAAACATATCTCCGATGTGGCAAGTTTTGCCAACAAAGTACTGTCAAAGCTAAGCGTTGCGTTTGAACTCAATGAGCTAAACGTCACCGCCACAGCTTCGCTCGGAGCCGCTGTTTACCCCGAAGACGGGCTAGACAGTGAAACTTTATTAAAACATGCGGATGTGGCGATGTATCGCTCCAAAGAAATTGGTCGCAATTCATTTCAATTATACAAAGCGTCTATGAATGCTCGCTCCTTGGAGCGTTTGTCTATGCTGAGCCGTTTTCAGTATGCGTTGGAGCATGATGAATTTGAGCTATATTTTCAGCCCCTACAATGTTTGGCTAGTGGCCGAATATCCAGCGTCGAGTGCTTGTTGCGCTGGAATGATCCTAATTTGGGAATGATCTCTCCCGTTCAATTTATTCCATTGGCAGAAGAATTGGGGCTTATCATTAAGTTGGACCAATGGGTGATCAATAAAGTCTGTGAGAGCATGGCGCTTTGGCGTCGTCAGGGCAGTGATATTAGACGGATTGCAATAAACGTATCGGCACAGCACTTATGTCAGGGAGAGCTTGCAATCACGGTTGCTAATGCTTTGAATAAACACGGTTTAGATGGTCGTTTCATTGAGCTTGAATTAACGGAAAGTAGTTTTATCAGTAATTTACATGAGGCAAAAAGCGAGCTACAAAAACTTAAGAGCTTGGGGGTTGCCATTGCATTGGACGATTTTGGAACAGGGTATTCGGCGCTCAGTTACCTAACCAAGCTGCCAATCGATACGTTGAAAATTGACGCGAGTTTTGTGGCGAAGATCCCTGATGAATACGGCAACAGTGAAATTGTCAGTGCCATTATTGCGATGGCAAAAGCGCTTAATTTGCAGGTCGTCGCAGAAGGTGTTGAAAAAAGTGAGCAGCGCCAGTTTTTACAAAAACTGGGCTGCAATATCATTCAAGGCTATTGGTTTTGCAAGCCGCTGCGTGCCGACGAATGGTTGCGCTTTTATCATGCGCAGAAAGTGACTTCGTAAGCGGTAAACTTGCGAATATTGATAACGCCGGTATCAAAAATCAGGTACTGGCCTTTGATGCCGAGTAACGTGCCTGTCACCTCTGGGTTTTTATCAAAGTTAAAGGAAGTAATTTTGCTCGGGAACTGTTCAACTGGGAAGCTTAAGTCCACAACTTCCTCATCTAAACGCTCAATGGCTGTAGCGCCAAACAACTCGGCCAACTCATCAAGCTTGCTTTGAATTTGAGGGATTAACTCCTGAGCAGTTGCTTTTAAATCTACTTCATTGCTCACGCCTTTGAGCATATTGCGCCAATTGGTTTTGTCTGCGATAAATTCAGCCAAGGCCACTTCCACAAGACCTGATTGCAATCTGGTTTGGACTTTAAAAATAGGTAATGCCTGTGTGGCACCTTGATCTATCCAACGAGTAGGAATTTGGGTATGGCGTGTAATACCTACTTTTAGTCCTGACGTATTGGCAAGGTAAACATAGTGGGGGATCATACAATTTTCTTCGCCCCATTGCGGCTCGCGACAGGTGCCCTGATCAAAGTGGCACGTTTCAGGCTTCATAATACACATGTCGCAGCTTGCGAGCTTTTTCATGCATACAAAGCAATGGCCTTGCGAGTAACTTTTTTTGGTTTTCTTACCACAGTTGCAGCAGTAGATGTTGCCTGTGTGGGTCAGTGTTAGCTGTTTGCCAATATAGTCATTTAGATTGACTCGCTCATCGCCAATGGGAAGTTGATATTGAATTGGTTGAGTGAGCTGTGCTTTGAGCTTGCTTAAAGTGCCTTGCATCTTTACGCCCCTAAAGATGTTAAAAGGGCGATACTACCAAGCTGGTGAATAAGTCACAATGGTTAGACGAGTTTGTTAAAAAGAAGCGGGTAGCTTTTGCTACCCGCCAAATGTTATTTGTACTTCGCTGAGCGCGTTTGGCTCGTTAATGATTCAAGAATAAATTCTCGCAGGTCATCGTTTGAAGCTTTTAGATCTTCATGTCTAAGATACATCATATGACCAGAACGGTAGCCTTTGAAGCTTAAACGGTCACGCATTTTACCACTTGGGTCTAGCTGCCACATGGTGTACTTGGCGTCAAAATAGTTGGTTGCACCATCATAGTAACCCGCTTGAACCAATACGTTCAAATAAGGGTTTTCTGCCATAGCAGCACGCAGTTGTTCGCCGGTATGGTTATTAGTGCGATCCCACGGATGAACATTGGCCAGCATGTTGTATTGCACATCGGTTTTGTAGTTCAGCTCTTCACGAATATAGTGATTGATTGATGGTGTAAAGGCGTGCAACCAAGCGCTTAACTCAGGGAAGTAGTCTGGCGAGTCACCAGCGTCACGTTTGTCGATACCTAAATAACGAGAGTCTAAACGACCTAAAATGTAGCCTTGATCTCGCAGCAGTTCTTTCCAGAACGCATCATCGCTAACATCCAGATTGTTTTGTAATACAAATTGTTTTGACAGGCCGCTATACAGTGCCACACGTTCGGCAATGGATTGTTTATCTTGTTCTGAGATAAATGCGCCTTTTGCTAAGGCCGGTAAGTACTGATTTAAAGTGAAGGCTTCAACTTCTGACAATAACTCAAGTAAGTCTTTTTGTTGTAAGTGTGCTGGTAATACTTTGTGATGCCACGCAGTTGCTGCGAAATAAGGTAAACGGTTGGCGGCTTTCACAGGCCCATCTCGGTTGATACCAATATCCGTTGGAGAAACTAACACCACACCATTTAAGAACCACCAATGCGCTGACTGTAACTCTTTAGCAAGGCCTGATACTCGGGTGGTGCCATAACTTTCACCAATTAAAAATTTAGGTGATAGTGAGCGGCCATTACGGGTGACAAAGGTGTTGATCCAGCTGGCGAGATATTTAATATCAGCATTGACGCCAAAGAATTGCTTTTGTTGTTCTTCTTTGCTGGGCATTTTGCCATCTTTGTCAGGCAGCACGCGAGAGTACCCCGTGTTTACAGGATTCACAAACACAATATCTGCAACATCAAGTACAGAGTAAGGGTTGTCTTTCATGCCATAAGGCTGAACAGGATACCCTTCGTCATCGATTTTTAAAACGCGTGGGCCTGTATAGGCAATGTGCATCCAAACCGACGCAGAACCGGGTCCACCATTGAATGAAATAAGCAGTGGGCGTTTACTTAAATCGTCTACTTTGTCTTTTTTGTAGTAGTTGTAATACAAGGTAGCGGTGGGTTCACCCTGTTCATTCCAAACAGGCTGTGTGCCAGAGGCGACGCTGTAGTTTATACGCTCACCATTAATGGTCGCTTTGTGGTTGGTAACAACTTTACTATCAATATCAATCTTACGTTGGTGCTCAGCTGCGTTGCTACCAAAGCTTATTACTATGGTGCACACAACCAACAATTTGGTTAAGTTCATACATTTCCCCGAACGATAATTTATTCCCATTAAAATTGCTTTTGTTCCAGTTTTCAAAGGGTATGAGTCGAATGCCCCCAATGGTGGGACGACTGGTGAACCCCGAGTGAAACTGTAAGTGCATTATGCATAGTCAGCAAATCGCTGACGAGCCCATAACAGCTACATTTTTACATTTGCACCAGTAATGAGCATGACGCGCAATATTGCACCCAATTGGTGCGAAATTATACAGAAATCGCCGATGGTAATCATCTAATTATTTGAAATTATTCATTTTAACTTTGTGGCACGAAGGTTGGATTAGCTAAGTAATCAGGATAAACCTGTCCTAAGGGGACCAACAATGAAAATGATAAGTGCAATAATAAAACCATTTAAATTGGATGAAGTTCGCGAAGCGCTAGCTGATTTGGGCGTAGAGGGTATGACAGTCGTAGATGTAAAAGGTTTTGGCCGCCAACGAGGTCATACAGAACTGTATCGTGGCGCTGAATATCAAGTCGATTTTATTCCAAAAATAAAGCTAGAAATAGCAACTCGCAGTGAAAACACACAGCGTGTGGTAGATACACTGACTAAAGCTGCCAGCACCGGTAAAATTGGTGACGGTAAAATATTTGTATATGACTTAGACCAAATCGTGCGGATCCGTACCGGCGAGTTAGACGAAGACGCTATTTGAGAGGCCGAAGATGGAAAACGCAATCATAGAACTAAAATTCTCTTTGAATACATTTTACTTTTTAATTTCTGGTGTGTTGGTGATGTGGATGGCAGCAGGTTTTGCCATGCTAGAAGCGGGTTTAGTCCGCTCAAAAAATACCACAGAGATACTCACTAAAAACATTACGCTTTATGCCATCGCTTGTACCATGTTTTTACTCGTAGGGTACAACATCATGTATGTTGGCAACACTGAAGGTGGGATAGTACCAAGCTTTGGTGCGTTGATTGGTGAAGCGTCTGCGGATGCGGATCATGCCTTAGAATCTGACTTTTTCTTCCAAGTAGTATTCGTCGCTACAGCAATGTCGATAGTTTCTGGTGCCGTAGCTGAGCGTATGAAGTTGTGGGCATTTTTAGCATTTACTGTGGTGTTAACTGGGTTTATTTATCCTATTGAGGGGTTTTGGACGTGGGGCGGTGGCTTCTTATCTAAGCTTGGCTTTGTAGATTTTGCAGGCTCTGCGATTGTGCATGGTGCTGGTGCAGCGGCAGCGTTAGCCGGTGTACTATTACTGGGTGCTCGTAAAGGTAAATATGGGAAGAACGGGGAGATTTATCCTATTCCTGGTTCTAACATGCCGTTGGCAACATTAGGTACATTTATTCTATGGATGGGGTGGTTTGGCTTTAATGGTGGCTCGCAATTGTTCTTGGCAGATAAAGCAAATGCCGTTGCTGTGAGTCAAATTTTACTTAACACTAATGCTGCTGCAGCAACGGGGGCGATAGCTGCACTACTTGTGTGTAAAGCGTTGTGGGGTAAAGCTGATTTAACTATGGTACTCAATGGTGCACTGGCAGGTCTTGTGGTAATCACTGCGGAACCTGCATCTCCAACACCTTTATTAGCGTGTCTATTAGGTGCCTTGGGTGGCTCATTGGTCGTGTTTAGTATCGTATTTTTAGACAAAGCTAAAATTGATGACCCAGTAGGTGCGATTTCTGTTCACGGTACATGTGGCATGTTAGGTGTGATGTTGGTGCCATTGTCAAACGGCGATGCAACGTTTGTGAATCAGTTTATCGGCTTGGTATGTATTCTCGGGTTTGTATTTATTGTGTCTTACTTGGTATGGGCTCTGTTGAAAAATACCATGGGGATCCGTGTTGGCGAGGAAGAAGAAATTAACGGTATGGATCAGCATGATTGTGGCATTGATGCGTACCCAGAATTTGTCTCTGTGCGTGGCAATAGTTAATTCATCGAAATCACGTCGACCGTTATCACGTCGACCGTTATCACGTCGAACGGACCCATTGTGGTCCGTTCGCTCTTTCAGGCTTGGTTAATCTAGGGTACTCTATGCTCTGGCATATTTAATTTTGAAGTTTATATAAGTGGTATGGTAGATAAAAAGAATAACAACGCAACGAAGACAAACACTAAATCCACACGTACCACATCTAAATCCACACGCGCAAAAAACACTAGGGGCAAAGCGAAAAAAGCACCGCCGAGCTCGACATTGGGTCGCTTTAGGCAACGCACGTTGGCAACCTGTTGGCGCTTATTATGGAAAGGTACGCTGGCCATAGTAGTGTTAGTCAGCTTTTATATTATTTATCTAGATTCAAAAATTACCCGACAGTTTGAAGGCAGCAAATGGCAACTGCCTGTTCAAGTATATGCTCGCGCTATGAACTTCTATCCTGAACAATTTTTGTCTGAACAGGAGGTGATCTGGGAGCTAAAGCGCTTAAATTATTCGCAAGTTAACCATCTTAGCCGTACAGGTCAGTACATAATTCAAGGGCGGACGATAAAAATCTACCGCCGTGCATTTGAATTTTACAATGGTGTTGAAGAAGGTCAGATCTTTACCCTTAATTTTGCAGGAAAACGCCTTGCCAGTATTGTTGATAAAGGTGGGCGACGTATTGAGCTGGCACGTTTAGAGCCAGTTCAAATAGCGCGTATTGGTAATGAATCAAAACAGGATAGAGAGTTTCTACCGCTCGAAAAATTCCCAAATATTCTTAAACAGGCGTTGTTAGTGGTGGAAGACCGTGAGTTTTACGACCACCATGGTGTTTCTGCATGGTCTATTCTACGAGCGTTGTATACCAATCTAAAAGCTGGGCGTACGGTACAAGGCGGAAGTACGTTGACCCAGCAATTGGCAAAAAATTTCTATTTAAGTCGTGAACGTTCTCTAGTACGAAAAGTGAACGAAGCATTTATTGCTTTAATATTGGACTATCGATATAGCAAAGACGAAATTTTAGAAGCTTATCTCAACGAAGTGTTTATGGGGCAGGCTTATAATCAAGGGGTTCATGGCATGGGACTGGCGGCTGAGTTTTATTTTGCCAAGCCAGTGGATGAATTGGAGTTTGATCAGATTGCTATGCTGGTGGCCATCGTTAAAGGGCCTTCATATTACAATCCCAGACGCTACCCTGAGCGTGTTCGCGAGCGCCGTGATTTGGTGCTACGCCTACTTGCAGAACAAGGCTATATTTCAACCAATGAACTACGTCAGGCTTTGGTGCGGCCGATAAAAATTCAGCCTTTGGACAAAAGCCGTCAACAGAGCTACCCAGGCTATCTAGAGTTGGTCGACAGAGAGCTTAAAACTTTGCTAACCAATCAAGAAATAATCAATGCGGGCGTGCGTATCTTCACTTACTTTGATCTACAAAAACAAGCTGCTATGGAAAATGCGGTGGAGCGAGGTCTACCGTATCTCGAAAGGCGATTTGATACGTCAAAGCTAGAAACAGCAATGATTTCAGTCAACGTTGAGAAGGGAGGGGTGTCGGCACTGGTTGCAGGGCGAGATATGCGCTTTAGCGGTTTCAACCGTGTGCTGGATACAAAGCGTAACATTGGCTCTTTGGTGAAACCTGCGGTGTACTTAACGGCATTAGAACAGCCGACATACAACCTAGGAACCTTAGTGGAAGATGGGCCTTTGCAAGTGACCGATGAATCGGGAGATGTGTGGCGTCCAGAAAACTTTGACCGAAAATACCGTGGTACATTACCTCTGTATCAAGCGTTTAGTAATAGCATTAATATCCCTGCGGTTAACTTAGGGCTTGATTTAGGCGTACATAATGTCGCATCGACGTTGCAAAAACTAGGTGTGGCAGAGCGGATTAACCAATACCCCTCTTTATTACTTGGAGCGCTAGAGCTGTCTAGCTATGACGTGGCGCAAATGTATACGACCTTGGCTGCCAACGGGCAGTACCGACAGTTAACGACCATTTCAGCCATGACTAACGCCACCGGAAAGGTTTTGTACGAGCATGATGTATTTAGCCGCGAGCGCTTTACACCCGAGGCGAGCTATATGACGAAGTTTGGCCTTAAAAAGGTCACCAAAGAGGGCACCGCAAAGCGTCTTAATCAGCATTTCCCTTCGATTCAATTAGCGGGTAAAACGGGTACTAGTAATGACTTGCGAGATAGCTGGTTTGCAGGTTTTGACCACAACACGGTCACCGTTACTTGGATTGGCCGAGATGACAATAAGTCCACTGGGTTAACCGGTGGTAATGGTGCGTTGGAGTTATATATTCGTTATTTAAAACCTCTTAACCCGCAAGCGATTGCTGATAACCGCCCCAAGGGAATACGCTGGGCGTTTGTAAATACTCTAACGGGTAAGCAGGCTCCACCGGGATGTGGCCGAGTGGTTCAGCTGCCAATACGCGTCAGTGAGTTTGAACCTAGGCCACTGTGTGAGTAACAGTTGCTAGGTCTTAAATTGACTCATGGCAGATTGTAGATGTTGTGCCATATTGGCCAGTTTCCTAGCGTCGCCTTCAGTGGACACCGCTGAGCTGAGTGTGTGTTCTGCCAAGTTGTTGATCTCACCAGCATCACTGAGTGCTTGTTGCGTGGCGTGACTTTGCTGACGAACAAGCTGGGCAATATGAGCGCCTTGCTCATCAATATTCACCATGCTTTGTTGGGCGAGCAGTAACACTTGATTGGTTTGCTCTGCAGCGCTCACACCTTGCTCCATTTTTTCTACACTACTGCGCATTTTTGTTTGTGTGTCATTTGAGGCGTTTTGCAACGAATTAATAATGCTATGAATTTCTTCTGTTTGTTGTTGAGTACGCTTTGCCAGTGTGCGCACTTCATCAGCAACAACAGCAAAGCCACGACCTTGTTCTCCCGCACGAGCCGCTTCGATTGCGGCATTCAGAGCCAATAGATTGGTTTGCTCGGCAATTTCACTGATAGCAGCACTCACTTTACTAATGTTTTGACTATCTTGCGCTAATTTATCCAAGGCAACTCGGCTTTCTTCGAATTCCTGCTGAAGCACGGCCATATGTTCAGCCAGTTGGGTAGTGTTATGAGACCCTTGTTTCACTTGTTCTGCCGCTGTACTGGCAAGCTCTGTGGCATGTTGTGCCGAGTGTTCCACGGAGTCTGCTGCTTGCGCCATTTCGCTTAGTGCGCCATGAATCGTACTAATTTTCTCTTGCTGTTGATCAACATCATTACGTGTATCTTGGCTGATCTGGCTAAGCTTTTTTGTTGCAGTATCAAGGTTTACACTGGTGCTATTGACTTCCTTGAGCAGCGCTACAAATGCGCTAATCACTTTATTGTACTGTTCAACGATGATAGACATTTCATCGTTGCCGAACGCGGTAGCCTTAGCGCTTAAATCACCTTGAGCTGCACGCCCTGCTGATGTGGAAAAGGCAGAAATACTATCGACTACCGCAAAGTAGAAACCAAACATCAGGTATATCGCCAACAACAGACTGATCACAGCCGCAGTGTCGACACTGTTTCTTATCCAACTTTGTCGCGTTACTTTTTGGGCTAACAACTGCTTGAGTAATGGAGTTGCGGTGCCAATAAAGCTACTTACATCTTGTATAACATTGTCGTGAATCTTTTGGAACTGTGCATCTGATAGTTGTAGCTCATCTGGGTCTAAAAGGTTCTTTTTAATATTGCTTTGGTAATTGTTTAAGCTGGCCTGTAAGTGCTCAAGATGAGGCTGTAACTGTGGCCTAATGTCATTATTTGCAGCCATTGCAACATTGAGTTTACTGCTTAGCTGTGTGAATAGAGCGGGCAGGGCTTTATTGAGATTGGATAGTGCAATAAAGCTATCGGGATTAAATTGTCCATCACTTATCACAACATTTGCTTGCTCTGAGAGTTTATTTACATGCTCAAGTAGCTTTGGTGTGGATTCTACCAAGGCGCGGTTTATGTAAGAGCGGGCTAAATCATCATCAATTGCCAGCAAAGATTGAATAGATACTTGTTCAATGACAGAGTTTTTGCCATCAATATTATAACCCGCGCGTTTGGCGAGCGATGAGTTAGCAGCCTCTTGCATATTCATGGTATTGTCGAGCAAGGCTGGGTAGAGGTTTAACCCTGCCTGTTGACCAATGCTGATGTTAATTGACTGAGACAAGATATTTGTTAAGAAAAATAAACTAAGGCTCAGAGGTAGCAATAAAATACCAAACACCAATCCGATTTTTATTTTGTACTTGAGGCTCGCCATGAGCCGAATTGCCGGAGCGCAGAATGATCTTATGCCTTGCATGGAGTTCTCTTTAGGTTGCATTTACAGTGATAAAGACCTGCCAAATGCTAATGTTAGTTCAATTTAGTTGAGTTTGTGCAAGGGAAGAAGAAATGTTTTGTTTCGGCCAGCGATTTGTACACTGGCCGAAATGAGGCGCTAGTTACAGCTTTGCAAAAGCACGCTTGGCAGCGGCAATGGTATTTTCAATATCTTGTTGTGTATGCATGGTACTGACAAAACCCGCTTCAAATGCAGAAGGAGCAAGGTACACCCCTTCTTCAAGCATCAAGTGGAAGAATCGCTTAAAACGCTCTAGATCGCACTCGGTCGCTTGTTGATAGCTACTTACGCTATGAGCATCTGTGAAGAAAAAGCCGAACATACCACCGGCGTAGTTAGTTGTTAGTGCAATACCAGCGTCATCAGCGGCTTGCTGGAAGCCTTCACAAAGCGCTTTACTCTTAGCTTCAAGTTGCTCGTGCAAGCCTGGCTCACAAAGTAGTTCTAACGCTTTGAGTCCTGCTGCCATCGCAATAGGGTTACCCGAAAGCGTACCAGCTTGATAAACTGGGCCAACAGGGGCAATAAAGTCCATAATCTCTTGTTTACCACCGAATGCGCCAACCGGCATACCGCCACCGATGACTTTTCCTAGACAGGTAAGATCTGGAATGATGTTATAGTACTGCTGTGCGCCACCTAAAGCGACGCGGAAACCGGTCATCACTTCGTCAAAAATCAGCACTGCACCATGTTCGTCACACACTGAGCGTAACCCCTCTAAAAAGCCAGGGGTTGGTGGAATGCAGTTCATGTTTCCCGCAACGGGCTCCACGATGATACAAGCTATTTCATCTTTGTATTGAGCAAAGATTGCTTTTACTTCGTCTAAGTTGTTGAACGATACAGTGAGAGTATGCTTTGCAAAATCCGCAGGGATCCCTGGAGAGTTTGGTACGCCCATAGTTAGCGCACCTGAGCCAGCCTTGACCAGTAGTGAGTCAGCATGGCCGTGGTAGCACCCTTCAAACTTCAGGATTTTATCGCGTCCGGTATAGCCGCGTGCAAGGCGGATGGCGCTCATAGTTGCCTCTGTACCTGAACTGACCATGCGCACTTTTTCAATTGACGGAACCAGCTGTTTAACTTTTTCTGCCATTAAAATTTCGGTTTCGGTTGGTGCGCCGTAGCTTAGGCCATTTTCAACAGCTTCAAGTACAGCCTGTTTGATTTGTGGGTGATTATGACCCAAAATCATTGGCCCCCAAGAACCAACATAATCTATGTATTTGTTATTGTCAGCATCATAGGTGTACGAACCTTCTGCTTTGGTAATGAATAGCGGTGTGCCACCTACGCCATTAAATGCGCGAACTGGTGAGTTTACGCCACCTGGGATAGATGTTTGGGCACGAGTGAATAGATCTTGGCTAATCGTCATGGTTATTCCTATTAATTAACTGTTTCGTTTGCGGCTAAACCAAGGTACATCTGCTTCATACTTTTCAACCTGATTTTCGACCCCAAGGGTCAATGCAAACAGAGCCATACGAATCAGTACGCCGTTTTGTACTTGGCGGAAAATGGCCAGATTATCATTGCTATTTAAGTCGTTATCCAGCTCATTTGCATCTAAGCGACTATCACGTGGCAAAGGATGCATTAAAACTGAACTGGGCTTACAGTGTGCGTTGTAAATAGCCTGACTAATTCTAAAACCACCGCGATACTTGTTGGCTTCTTCTTGGGAAGGGAAGCGTTCTTCTTGGATACGTGTTTGATATACGATGTCAGCGGCTAGATTGCCTTCCATTTGTGAGGCCAGTTCAATTTTGTGGCCCGCGTTAGTGACGCTATCCAAAATGTAATCAGGCATTTGCAAACCATCAGGCGCGACCATCGTGAAGCGAATATCTTTGTAATGACAAAGCAACTTGGAAAGTGAGTGAACAGTACGGCCATATTTAAGATCGCCCACCAAAGCGATGTGCATTCCATCAATAGCACTGTTAAAACGACTGAGTTCTCGCTCAATGGTGAGTAAATCTAACAATGCTTGTGTTGGGTGTTCGTTGGGACCGTCGCCACCATTGATAACGGGCACATCTGAACCTGTAGCAAATTCGCTCACTGATCCTGCATCAGGGTGGCGCATGGCTACCGCATCCGCATATGCTGAAATGACTCGTGCAGTATCGTATAGTGATTCACCTTTTGCTAAGGCCGAACTCTGCATTCCAGTGGTTTCGCGTACCAATCCACCTAATAAGTTAAATGCCGTACCAAAGCTTACTCGCGTGCGCGTGCTTGGCTCAAAGAACAAATTAGCCAAAATAGCACCTTCGAGTACGCGAGTTCGCTTGTGCTTTTTCGCGTAAGGTTCCATCTTTTTGGCAACAGTAAAGATATGCTCTATCGCTTCTCTGTCTAACTGATTGACAGAAAGTATATTTTCACCTTGGAAACTTAACATGGGGGCGGTTCCTAATCACACATAAACAACGGGTTGTATGTTACAGACAACCCAGCCGTGATAACGCGCACATAACATCGCGGTTATTTGGCGCGCTATCATAGCATAGTTATAGATTAGGTTTGAGTACTGCGAGCAGAACTATTGCTAATAAAAGTAACACTGGAAACTCATTGAAGTAACGATAAAAGCGATCGCTTCGTTGGTTTCTATCATGTTTGAAGTTGCTAAGTAGTTTAAAGCAGTAACCGTGATAGATATAAAGCAGGATTACGAATACCAGTTTGTAGTGCAGCCACATGCTGTGACGAAACCAATCACGGCCATATTCAATGATGGTAAGTACACCAAACAATAAGGTAAACACAGCAAAAGGCGTGACAAAATAAAGTAAACGACGTTCCATTATTTTCAGCATGGCACTACAGGACTTCTCTTCGGTCATCGCATGGTATACAAACAGGCGGGGGACATAAAAAATACCTGCAAACCAAGCTACCATAAAAAATATATGTAGTGCTTTATAAATAAGTAATGCGCTCATAACGTCCTCGTTAAAGTAAGCTGTTTCGAATGGTTAGAATATGGCGAATCTGGTCCCAACGCAGTAGCCCCATTATTTGCTTTTTATCTTTTTGGTTGTAGACATAGACAGCACCACTGCGTTTATCTTTTAAAATATCAAATGCATCAGACAACGTCGCTTGGCTACTTAGCCCTTGCAGTGGAATATATGAAATACTCATGCTTTGATCACTCATCAAGCTGAGATCATATTCTGCTAGACGATAACCATTTTGCTCATCATATACGATGAGTGGTGTTTGGCTGTTGACGGCTGCTAAGGTATCTTTAATTTGCTCTTTGTCGTCGGAATAAAGTAATTTAAAGTTTTCATCCATTTCTTCCATGATCCCCGCTTTTTGAAGTGCTTCACTGGCTGGTGACACTTGATAGGGCAAGCCTTGAAAGTCGAGCTGTTGTAAAAAGATGGAGCGATTCCCAAACACTTGCAATGCGGTAATGTATGCAGCTGAGATCACTAACATCGCGGGTACGATAATTTTCGGGTTGGAAGTTAACTCCATTACAGCGGTCAGAGCAGCCAGTGGCGCATGTAAAGTTGCTGCCAACAACCCAGCCATACCTAGTACGCCATATGTACCACTCACATCGACACCAGGTGAAATATATTGTGCAAAAAAAGACATCAATGTACCCATCACAACTCCTAAGCCGATGACTGGACCTATCAGGCCCCCGGGGATCCCCAGTCCAATAGCAAATAAAGTGGCGAGTAGCTTTGCAATTAACACGGTAGTCAGAAGTTGGATATTATCGGGGGACTCAACGGCCAAGCGTATGGCACTCATACCTGAGCCCATCGCTTCCGGCACTAAATAGCCTATAAAACCAGCAATAAGGCCCGCCAGCATCAGTCGTGGAAACATGCTGACTGGGTTAAAAGCCCTGATAATGAGCATCAGATTTTGATTAAAGCTAAATGCAATAGCACCGAGAATTACGCCGCACAGGATAAGGTACGGATAATGCCAAAAGCTCAAGGTGCTGATACTAATCAATGCCAACTCGCTGTCATTGCCGAAAACGAATTGTGTGGCTAACGCCCCTGTGACCGCAGCCAACATAATTGGCACAAAAATATGCACCTTGTATTCACGCAACACGACTTCCATAACAAAGATAACCGCCGCAAGGGGGGTATTAAAGGAAGCTGCAATCCCTGCTGCTACACCACAGCCTGCAAGCGTTCTGGCTGAGTTAAGCGGTAAGTGAAGGCGCTCTGCTAAAATACTTGCGCCTGTGGCCCCCATATGTACGGATGGACCCTCACGACCAACAGAAAAGCCGCAGATCAGTGCAACGGCACCACCAAAAAACTGGTTTGCGGTATTCCAAATGGGCATTTGACCATAGTGATGCTTTATTCGGTGGATAACAAAAGGAATACCTAGGCGGTAGTGTTTGAAACCCGTTAAGTCTGCAAATACTGCAATCAACAACGCAGCGATAACTGGGAGAATAACGCGTTGATGCTCAGCAAGCGTTGAAAAATCCTCAGAAGTTTCTAAAAACAACCCTTGTACACTGGCAATTGTCAAACGAAATAGGATGATCAGAATAGCCGCTAGTAACCCCGCAGCAACACCAAGCAAGCATAACTGAACTGAAGTTTTAGGTTTAGCAAGGCGACGCCTGAGAGTATCCAGCGACATGTTTAAATTCCAAGTCATAATAAGGACTTAAGTCTACCAAAAAAATGTCATATCGTCCTTGTTCATTGCATATAAAGTTTCAAGGTTTAGTGCACAAACACGGATTTTTAGAGAAATAACTATACTTGATTAAAATACTCGGGTATTAGATAATTGCCTTATAGAGTGTATAAAGGTCGAGCGAATATGTCTGAACAGTTACCTATTCAATTTAGTGACGCAGCAGCGAAAAGAGTAAAAGAGTTGATTGAGGAAGAGGAAAACTCAAACCTTAAGCTACGAGTTTATGTAACAGGTGGTGGCTGCTCTGGTTTTCAGTATGGTTTTACATTTGACGAAAAAGCCAATCCAGGCGATCTGGAAATTGAAAAAAATGGTGTGACCATGGTGGTTGACCCTATGAGTATTCAATACCTAATCGATGGTGTTGTTGACTACACTGAAGGCTTAGAGGGGGCTCGCTTTTTTGTGAACAACCCGAATGCCACAACAACCTGTGGCTGCGGTGCAAGCTTCAGCGTTTAATTTTTATTTGATTTAGAAGCCACTCATAGCAGTGGCTTTTTTATGTATTTTGTGTGACTTGAATCATTAATACAAAGAAGCCTAATACAAAGGTACTAAATGCCAAGATATACACAAATCCGCGTTTTCCTTTCTTAATTGGCACTCCATTAGTGCGTAAAAAGCAATACCACGCTATACAAAGTAAAATTGGTAACAAAAACAGCAATCTGATCATTTATATTCAGCCTACATTATAGTTAATATGTTAATATTAGACCTAACTATATATTTTTTAAAGAAAAATATTTTATTATTAAAAGTGGTACATTTTATAAAATTTTTGTTAAAGTTAAGGTGTCTAAACACTTAAACAAAAAGTTTTTCATAACAGAAGTTTTAATTAGGTGTTAAAAGAATTATAGTCTATACCTAATTTGGTACATGGGAACAAAGAGTGAATACTTGGCGTTCTTTATGGTATACAATACAACAGCTCAATCGAGACGGGCATATTTCGTTTGAGAAATTTATTAATATCATCTAGTAGGAGATGTTTAATATGATGGGAAAAACTGTTTCTTCTGAAGAGAACGGTAAGCTAACTAAATGGCTTAAGTCAAAGCGCCATGAAAAAGGCCATACAATGCGTAGCCTTGCTCAAGTGTTAGGAACGCCGCATTCGTTCATCGGTAAAATTGAAAATCAAGAGCGTCGCTTAGATGTCATTGAATTTTTACGTTATTGCGAAGCATTAGAAGTAGACCCGTATGAAGGTCTTCATTTATTGAAAGATGAGCAGTAACAGTTCATTTTGATAGGTGCAGGGATTTGCACCTCAATTATTCTCTCACCTTTTTAATCCAGCCTCCATACTGCTAAACCTTTTCCTTAAAGTTTACTCTAGAATGATATGATGCCTCGATGGCGTATAATTTGTGCCTTATAAAGTATAAAAATGCCAATGATGGCGTGACCATCAGTGCTGTTAGTGCAAAAAATACCGCCCAGTTACCAGCTAGCCAATCATCAATAACTACGCCACTGTAGCTCGAAAGCACGGTTCTACCTAAACTACTGAGTGATGCTAACAGTGCATAATGTGTCGCACTAAATGCTCTGTCACAGAGCATAGAAATGAAGGCGACCATGGCAACCAAAGACCAAGCTTGAGTAAAACCATCAATCACAATAGCCATAGCGTATAGGTGCTCCTTTGGGCCCGCGATAGCAATCCACGAGAACATCAAGTTTGATACGGCCATGGCAACACCACTGACAAACAATCCTTTGACGATTCCATAACGGTGATTAAATATACTGCCCAAGAAAGCAAATATGATAGTGATAACACCCGATCCGAGTTTAGAGTATTGTCCTATCTGACTGTTTGTAAAGCCAATTTCTTTGTAGAAGACGATCGACATACGTGCCAGAAATGACTCACCGATTTTGAACAAAAAGACAAATGCCAATAGGGCTATTGCTGTTTTTACGCCGTTTTTGCGAAAAAAGCTCTTGAACGGTTCTATCAGTGTAACCGCAAGCCATGCTGTGAGCTGACTAAGCTTTCCAGGGGCTAACTCAATTAACTTAGCTTGGTAGGCTTGTTCCAGTTGCGCTTGTACAACGTCACGATTAGATTCGGGCTCCTTTGCTAATAAGGTAACCACGACCAGCATTAACATAATTGCGGCGAGAAATACGTAAATGTGTGGCCAATTTAAGTTGGGAAGATCGGCTAGAAAAAATGGCATAGCGCCAAGTAAAGCATATCCTGTCCACCATCCCGATGTAGCCATAGCGGCCGCCGCAGTTGCTTTTTCGCTCTCTTCCTCGGGAAGTGAGTCAATACGAAAAGCATCAATGGCGATATCATGGGTTGCAGATGATAAGGCGATGACGAAGCAAAGTAGTGCGGCTACAAATAGCTGCTCTTTTAGCGCCACAGTAGACATCGCTAGGGTGGCGGCTGCGATGATACACTGGCACAGTAAAATCCAGCTACGTCGCTGCCCAAGTAAGCGTTCTAAGATAGGCAGTTTGACCCGATCTATAAGCGGCGACCATAAGAAATTAACCGTGTAGGCTGCAAAGACAAGGCCAAACAAACCTATCATACTGCGACTGAGGCCCTCGTCTTTTAGCCAAGCAGACATCACCGAGCCAATTAATACCCATGGGAAGCCACTGCTGATCCCCAACATGAAAATGGTCACTAAGCGTTTGTCTTTATAGTAGCTTAGGTACTCGCGCAAACTGGCTTTGAGGATCATATACTTCCTTGTTTATTAAAGAGGCTGTGCTTCTAATACACTGACATCAAAGATAATGACAGGAGTTTTAGGAATGAAGGTGTAGCCGAGTTTACTGTTATAGCCGGTCTCTACTTGCATAATTTTATCAAGTGTTTCATAGCCTTCTACAACACTACCAAAGACAGCGAAACCCCAGTCTCGACCAGGGTTTAGGTGATCATTATCATTCATATTGAAGAAAAATTGACGGGTGCCTGAATGTGGTTTGTTATCTTGGTAGGCCATTGCTACGGTATACATATCATTTTTTAAGCCATTACCACTTTCATTAAAAATCGGAGCACGTTCAAACATACCATCGTACTCTTTGTCGTATCCGCCACCTTGGATCACAAAATCGGTTTCATTTACTTCATCGCGCTCTACACGATGAAAAACAGAGCCTTTGTAATCGCCATTAATGACGTAAGTTAAAAAGTTATTGACCGTTATAGGGGCGCGCGAGCGATCCAGCTCAATCACGATTTCGCCAAGGCTAGTTGCTATTTTGACCCTTGGAAACAAATTGTCTTTTTGAACAAAGCGGCCTTCTTTGTTCATCGCTACGCTTGTAAATGAAAATAATAAGCACGATAAAAAAATGATGATATTTTTCATTATGATCCCTGTAAGAAGTGTATGAGTTCTTGGTCTGATACAATGCGAGTAATGAGCATTTCAGTCAAGTCATTGAGTTGAGATTCTATTTTTGCCTGATCGTGGCGCAGCAGACCATTTAGCTCAGATTTTGCTGAGTAGCTTTTCTCAAAGCTTCTATTTCCTTTTGTTACTGTCACCTTAAATTGAGCTTTGGCGATGCTGTGGTGCTTGCTAAGCGATTCAGTAATCAAGCTTGAAAATTCGTTAATGTGTAGCACTAACTGGTTGTTTGCAAGTGTCGACACCGTTGCACCATTAACTTGCAGCGCTTGCTTAAACGCGTTGCCAACAACGGTTGGTACGTTGGCGTCGGGTAGGTAAAGTGCCGGCTCTTGATTGAGCACTCGTATGGTAAAGTTACCGATCCGATTGTCAGAAACAGATACCTGCACGGGTGCTTGAATATTTACAAGTGCCCCAGATGAATAGCTTGGATTGAGTATCACCGTTTTTGGTGAGCTGGCACAACCGGCCAAAAAAATTAGTAAGGTAGCAAAAATTAATTTCATTTATTAACCTCTTCTTATCGTACTCAGTACGGTAAATTTTTTGTTGTTGCCAATGATCTTACAGTTACCGAACAGTCGATTAAGTTTGTCTTGGTAATCAAGATGTCGATTGCCGATGATTCGTAATTCTCCGCCTTTTTTTAATACGTGCTTTGCCTGTACAAACATTTGCCAAGCGATATGGTCGGTAATTGCCTGTGCTTGGTGAAAAGGAGGGTTACATAACACTAAGTCAGCTGAACCTGAGGTGAAATCGCTAAGACAGTCGTTTTGGATAAACTGACAACGCTCTAGTGCTTCGGGTAAGTTTTGAGTGATATTGTCTTTAGCGCTGGCAACCGCCATCGCCGATTCATCCACAAAAGTGAGGCGTGCGTTTGGCATATTCTGCAAAGTTAGCAAGCCTATTACCCCATTACCACAGCCTAAATCAATGACTTTGAGTGGCTTTTTTCCTTGTGGGAGATAGTTCATAAAGAATCGCGCTCCGATATCTAAAGAGTCTCGAGAGAACACGTTCGCATGGTTCGTTAAAACAAACTCTGTTTTTTCCAAAGGCCAAGACACCGGAAACTTGCTCGTTACGGGCTTGGCAGTTGTTTCACTGAAAATGAGTCGGGCTTTTTTAACCGCCAAACTTGTGGTCGGTTCATGTAAATAATGGCTAAAGCTCTTTAAAGTAGAGGTGTGAATTTCTTTAGCTTTGCCTGCCGCAATGACTTTTATATCGGCTGGTAATTGGCTTAGTAAAGATAGCTGGTGTGCCAAAAAACCCGCATTCTTGGGGACTTTAAGCAACACTAGATCGACATCATTTGGTAGTGCACTCAGGCTATCCAAATAACGAACATCACTATCATCTAACTGGTTTTCAATCAGGTTGTATTGACATGCTTGATGGGCGATGAAAGAGTCGCTCACATTGGTAACTTGTCGCTTTGTATTGGTTGATAGTAATGCACAACTTAACGCGCCAAAACCGTCATTGAGTACCAAAATACGCAGCGCTTGGTTATGATGCTCAAGCACGTAGTCAACGAGGTATTCGTCAGCAGCATCCCATGCTTGCAGACTGCGGTTTTTTTGTTCTAAAGGAAAACGGTGTAGGGTTAGTGTATTGCCACCTAATAACGCATCAGTTGTCATAATATAAAGAAACATGTATCGAATAGGTGAATAGTATCATGACATTGTCTCAGCCTGAACAGCTCTTACCCTCGGGTTTTGATTATCATCCCGCTGTCATCAGTCTAGATAAAAGCATTGCCCTGTATGATTATCTTTGTGAGCAGCTGATTTGGCAGCAGCCTCGCATTAAGGTTTTTGGTAAATATCACACTATTCCCCGTAAGCAATGCTTCATCGCTGACGATGATGTGGTCTATAGCTATTCAAAACAAACGCTCAACAATTCGCCTTGGCCTGCGCCTCTTTTGGCAATGCGACACCGGTTGCAATGCACGTATGGCTTTGAATTTAATGCCTTATTGGTCAATTGGTACCGAGATGGTCAAGATAAAATGGGCTGGCATAGTGATGATGAAGCTGAGCTTGGCCAAGAGCCATGTATCGTATCTATTTCTCTTGGTGCATCACGCAAGTTTAAGATAAAACACAAAGTGACAGGTCAACAGTATGAACTGTTGCTACAAAGCGGTAGTGCGCTGGTGATGCATGGCGACAGCCAACAGTTGTACCAACACGCTTTGCCAGCGCAAGCAAAAGTATCGGGTGGGCGAATCAATTTAACTTTCAGAACGGTTGGTCAAGCGTTAACAAAAGCGTATAGTAACGGCCGTAAATAAATTCGAATTAAGGGGTTAGCATGTCGATGCAAGCGCAAATCTACGATAAATTGGCGGCGGCAATTAGCTGTAAACACCTCAATGTCGTAAACGAAAGTCATATGCATAGTCGTGGCGAAGAATCTCATTTTAAGGTCGTAGTGGTGAGCGAGGAGTTTGTTGGAAAACGTTTGCTACAACGCCATAGAAAAGTGAATGAGGTTTTGCAACAAGAGTTGGCAGAGCATATTCATGCTTTGTCTATCCATGCCTATACGCCTGAAGAATACAGCGAAAAAGCAGGGCAAATACCTGATTCACCTAATTGTTTAGGTGGCTCTAAGTTGGATAACTAGCTGATCAGACCTGTATTTGTCTGATCAACCATTAAACTATGACAGTTTTTGAAAAATTATAGGATTGATTATGGTCGTTAAACCGAAAATTCGTGGTTTTATTTGTACCAATGCACACCCAGTGGGTTGCGCTGCGCACGTAAAAGAGCAAATTGCTTACGTTAAAGCACAAGGCCAAGTTGCCAATGGCCCTAAAAATGTACTAGTGATTGGTGCATCAACAGGCTACGGCTTGGCATCGCGTATTACTGCGGCTTTTGGTGCCGGAGCTAAAACGCTAGGCATCTTTTTCGAAAAAGAGGGCTCTGAGCGCAAAACTGCTTCGGCAGGATGGTATAATACTGCGGCTTTCCAGCAAGCGGCTGATGAAGCAGGGTTATGGTCAAAAAATATCAATGGCGATGCTTTTTCTGATGAGATAAAAGCTAAGACCGTTGAGACGATTAAAGCTGAAATGGGTAAAGTAGACCTTATCATCTACAGCCTAGCATCACCTCGTCGTACAGACCCGAAAACGGGTGAAGTTTACTCTTCAACACTTAAGCCAATTGGTCGTGATGTTACGACTAAAAACTTAAACACGTCTAAGCGTGAAATTGATGAAGTGACGGTAGAAGCAGCAAATGAAGATGAAATCGCTAACACCGTGAAAGTAATGGGCGGCGAAGATTGGGAGCTTTGGATTGAGGCTCTAAAAGATGCAGACGTACTGGCTGACAACTTCAAAACAACGGCCTACACCTATATTGGTAAAGAGCTTACTTGGCCTATCTACGGTCATGCAACCATTGGTAAAGCAAAAGAAGACTTAGACCGTGCAACGGCGGCCATTAAAGCGTCTACAGCTGCGCTAAACGGTGAAGCATATGTATCATCACTAAATGCGGTTGTGACGCAAGCAAGCTCAGCAATTCCGATTATGCCTTTGTATATCTCTGCATTATTTAAAGTCATGAAAGCAGATGGCACATATGAAGGGACCATCGAGCAGATTGATGCGTTATTCCGTGAAAACCTATATGGCGAAACACCTCGCTTTGATGACGGCGGTCACTTGTTCCAAAACTATAAAGAATTGGAAGATGACGTGCAGGCCCGCGTGCAGCATATTTGGGATACGGTAACGACAGAAACTATTGATGAGCTGACTGATTATGTAGGTTACCATAATGAGTTTTTACGCTTGTTCGGTTTTGGTATCGATACCATTGATTATGAGCAAGACGTTAACCCAGATGTGGCAATCAACAATCTAATCTAAGTCGAATTATATTAGATAAAGCGGCTAAGTTGACCATTGGCTTTGATGGTTGATTAGCCGCTTTTTTATTGTCGTAATTCTCGTTGCAGGTAAGGTATTCGGTAACACACTCATTCACCATACTTGCTTGGTTATCAAAGCAATTATAGTGCGGTGTAATCACTAAACACTCTCTGTTGACGATTTTTCATTTATTTTTTCAATGTAAAGCTATTATCAACCTTAAGTTTTATCCGTGGTAGGAAGTCGCAAGATAAAGAAGGGCGCGAATCTTGTGAGTGACACAATGTAACCGACCCAGATCTAGCGGTACAACTTCAAGACAGATAGTTGTAATAAGCAAAGTGGCGACCAAGACTTGCGCATGTTTTGGCTGTTTCAATACAGTGGCAGTACACTAAGCGGCTACATCGCCATTTTTGTTGGTGGATTTTCTCTATTGGTTGGATGATATGGTTTTTACCGAGTGCAACAGCTATGTCCAGAGAAAGCGAACTCTCTAAAGGACAAACTTTCTATTGTGCTACTTTAGTCTATACTGCTCTCAATGCTGGCGGCAAAGCCAATGAAAGCCATATTAATTTTGCAATTCCACTCGCATAGTTTGAGTGATTAATGTTAAAATCACAGAAATATATGAGAATACAACTACGATGCTTGTTCGGTATTTGTTCAAGTGGCTCTTTGATACTGAATTGATATGAGGCAACAAGCGCCGTGGTAACTAAAGATTTTTCAATTTCTTTCCGTTAATGTAATGCAAGTGCGTATGATCAACATAAAAAAAGGTCTGGACTTACCCATAGAGGGCGCGCCTCAGCAAGTGATTCATGATGGTTCTGCCGTCAAACGAGTTGCTGTGCTTGGCGAAGAGTTTATTGGTATGCGTCCTACCATGCATGTTCGTGTGGATGACCAAGTCAAAAAAGGCCAAGTTCTTTTTGAAGACAAAAAGAATCCTGGCGTCAAGTTTACTGCACCAGCTGCTGGTGTAGTTAAAGAAATCAACCGTGGTGCTAAGCGTGTACTACAATCCGTAGTGATTGAGGTACAAGGCAACGAGCAACTCACTTTTGACAAGTTCTCTGCTACCGAATTAAGTGGCTTAGAGCGTGACAAAGTGAAAGAAGTGCTTGTTGAGTCAGGTCAATGGCCTGCGTTAAGAGCACGTCCTTTTAGCAAAGTAGCTGCAATTGATGCAACACCAAGTTCTATCTTCGTGACTGCAATCGATACTAACCCGTTAGCTGCGGATCCAGCTGTGATTATTGCCCAAAATGTGGAAGCATTTGAAGCAGGTCTTGCAGTGGTATCTCGTTTGACTGATGGCAAAGTATTTGTTTGTAAGAAAGCAGGTAGCAAGGTGCCAAGTTCATCGCTTTCTCAAGTAGAAGTGCATGAATTTGCGGGTGTTCACCCTGCAGGTTTAGTGGGTACTCACATTCACCACTTAGACCCAGTATCTGCGAATAAGCAGGTATGGCACTTAGGGTACCAAGACGTGATTGCGTTTGGTCAGTTATTCTTAACTGGCGAAATCTACGCAGAGCGTGTCGTTGCTCTTGCTGGTCCTCGTGTTAAAAACCCACGTTTAGTTAAAACTCAACTAGGTGCGTCGCTAACAGATTTAGTAGCAGGCGAGCTTGAAGACGGTGATAACCGAGTCATTTCTGGCTCTGTGTTAGCTGGTAAAACAGCAACTGGCCCTCATGCTTTCCTTGGTCGTTACCATGTTCAAGTATCAGTATTACTTGAAGGTCGCGAGAAAGAGCTATTTGGCTGGATTGCACCAGGTAGTGACAAATTCTCAGTAACACGTACGTTTATTTCACACTTAGCGCCAAGTCGTTTATTTAAAATGACAACCTCAACGGGCGGTTCTAAGCGTGCCATGGTACCAATCGGTAACTATGAGCGTGTTATGCCACTCGATATCTTACCAACACCACTATTACGTGACTTAATCTCACGTGATCTAGATGGTGCAATTGCGTTGGGTGCGTTGGAGCTGGATGAAGAAGATTTAGCACTATGTACCTTCGTATGTCCTGGCAAGTATGAGTACGGTTCAATCCTGCGCGATTGCCTGACTACTATCGAGAAGGAAGGTTAAAAATGGCCTTAAAGAAATTTTTAGAAGACATTGAACCTCACTTTGAACCTGGTGGTAAACACGAAAAGTGGTATGCGTTGTACGAAGCAGTGGCAACCATTTTCTACACACCGGGTTATGTAAACAAAGGTGCAACTCACGTACGTGACAACATCGACCTAAAACGTATTATGATTTTAGTGTGGATGGCAACATTCCCTGCTATGTTCTTTGGCATGTTCAACATTGGTCACCAAGCAGCTATCGCACTTGGTAACGGTTTTGAACTAGCAAACACTTGGCAAGTAGCGATTTTCCAAGCATTGGGTGGTGAGTTAACCGCACAATCAGGTTGGGGCGCTAAGATATTTTACGGTGCATGTTTTTACTTACCCATTTACGCGACAGTGTTTGCTGTAGGTGGTTTTTGGGAAGTACTATTTGCGTCAATCCGTAAGCACGAAGTAAACGAAGGTTTCTTCGTAACATCGGTACTTTTCTCTTTAATTCTTCCTGCAACGATTCCTCTTTGGCAAGCAGCCCTTGGTATTACCTTTGGTGTTGTTGTTGCAAAAGAAGTGTTTGGTGGTACAGGCCGTAACTTCCTAAACCCTGCGCTTGCTGGTCGTGCATTCCTATTCTTTGCATACCCTGCAAATATTTCAGGTGACACAGTATGGACAGCGGTTGACTCATTCTCAGGTGCAACATACCTAGGTCAAGCTGCTCAAGGTGCTTTAGACTTCAATAACATGGTTCTTTGGTGGGATGCGTTCTACGGTTTCATTCAAGGTTCTATGGGTGAGACGTCTACGCTCGCGCTGATGATCGGTGGCTTCTTCCTGATGTATGTTCGTATTGCATCATGGCGTATCGTACTAGGTGTATTCCTAGGTATGGTGGCGATGGCGAGCCTGTTTAACGCATTAGGTTCAGACACTAACGCTGCGTTTGCTATGCCTTGGTACTGGCATTTAGTATTAGGTGGTTTTGCATTTGGTATGTTCTTTATGGCGACTGACCCAGTTTCTGCGTCGTTCACTGATAAAGGTAAGTTTGCATACGGTGCACTAATTGGTGTGATGGTTGTATTAATCCGTGTGGTTAACCCTGCATACCCAGAAGGCATGATGTTAGCAATTCTTTTCGCTAACTTGTTTGCTCCACTATTCGACCACTTTGTAGTGCAGTCCAATGTTAAGAGGAGATTAGCACGTGTCTAGTAACAATGAATCTATCGGCAAAACATTAGGCGTCGTTGTTAGTCTTTGTTTGGTATGTGCAGTCGTAGTATCTGTTGCTTCGGTACAACTACGTCCATTACAACAAGCTAACAAAATCCAAGACGTGCAACGCAATATTCTTGCAGCTGCTGGCTTTAAAGATGTGAAAGACGTTGAAGCAACATTTAAAGCAAATATCGAACCTCGCGTTATCGATATGAAAACAGGTGAATATGTAGATGTAGATCACAGTTCATTTGATTTCGAAAGCACTAAATATGATGCAGCTCGAAGCTTTGCTATCCCTAAAGAGGATGATTTAGCGGGCATTCAGCGTATGACTCATAACTCTCCGGTTTATCTTGCAAAAGATGAAAGCGGTGAGGTGTCTACGGTTATCCTACCAATTCAAGGTTATGGCCTTTGGGGTGTTATGTTTGGCTTCCTAGCATTGGATGATGATGGTCAAACAATCAAAGCGATTCAGTTCTACAAGCACAACGAAACTGCGGGTCTAGGTGGTGAAATCCAAAACCCTAAGTGGACAGCAACGTGGAATGGTAAGCAGCTTCCGATTGATATCGTTAAAGGTACAGCAGGTGACAACGAGCATAAGATCGATGGCTTGTCTGGCGCTACTTTGACGTCAAACGGTGTGGATAACACGATTGATTTTTGGACTAGCAACAAAGGCTTTGGTCCATTCCTTGCGAAAGTACGTAAAGGAGCATTGAACTAATGGCTAACACTAAAGAAATGAAAGAAGTCTTGTTTGGCCCTGTCTTTGCGAACAACCCGATTGCCCTTCAGGTGTTAGGTATTTGTTCAGCATTGGCGGTAACATCAAGCCTTAAAAATGCTTTGATCATGTCAATTGCTTTGACATTGGTAACTGCATTTTCAAGCTTATTCATCTCTATGATGCGTAACCACATTCCTTCGAGTGTACGTATTATTGTGCAGATGACCATCATTGCCTCATTGGTAATCGTTGTTGACCAGGTGCTACAGGCGGTTGTTTACTCAACGGCTAAAGAGCTTTCAACGTTCATCGGTTTGATCATTACTAACTGTATCGTAATGGGCCGTGCTGAAGCTTATGCGATGAAGTCACCACCTGCAATGTCATTCTTAGATGGTATCGGTAACGGTTTAGGTTACTCAGTGGTACTGCTAACGGTTGGTTTCGTTCGCGAACTATTCGGTTCTGGTACTTTATTTGGTGTTGAGATCTTGCCACTCGTTTCTGACGGTGGTTGGTATCGCCCAATGGGTCTACTGATTATGCCATTCAGCTCGTTCTTCTTGGTAGGTATCTTCATTTGGATACTTCGTACATACAAGAAAGATCAAGTAGAAGCGAAGGCGTAAGGGGAGAGAGATGGAACAATATATTAGTTTATTCGTTAAAGCGGTTTTTGTTGAAAACTTAGCTTTATCTTTCTTCTTGGGTATGTGTACATTCCTAGCGGTATCTAAGAAAGTAACTACGTCACTGGGCCTTGGTGTTGCTGTAATCTTTGTACTAGGCGTTGCTGTACCAGTAAACAACCTAGTGTATTACGCTGTATTAGCACCAGGTGCACTTGAATGGTTAGGGTTTGCAGAAGCTGACTTAAGTTTCTTACGCTTTTTGACCTTTATCGGTGTAATCGCTGCATTGGTACAGATCCTTGAGATGGCACTAGACAAGTTCTTCCCTGCACTTTACAACGCGCTGGGCATCTTCTTACCTCTTATCACTGTAAACTGTGCGATTTTTGGTGCGGTTTCATTCATGGTTGAGCGTAACCTTAACTTTGGTGAGTCAGTGGTGTTTGGTATTGGTTCTGGTGTGGGTTGGGCATTGGCAATCGTATTGCTTGCTGGTATCCGTGAGAAAATGAAATATGCAGACGTTCCAGATGGTCTTCGTGGTTTGGGTATTACCTTCATCACTGTAGGTTTGATGGGCTTTGGCTTTATGTCATTCTCTGGTATTTCACTGTAAGGTAGCGAGGAAAAATCATGCTTGAGGTATATTTAGGCGTAGGGATGTTCATTGCTATCGTTGTTATCTTAGTTTTAGTAATTATTGCAGCTAAATCTAAGTTAGTAGCAAGCGGTGACATCACAATTGGAATTAACGGTGATCCTGAAAAAGGTATTACTACTTCTGCTGGCAGCAAGTTACTTGGTGCTCTATCAGAATCGGGTATCTTTGTATCATCAGCTTGTGGTGGCGGTGGCTCATGTGGTCAGTGTCGCGTACATGTAAAATCAGGTGGTGGCGATATTCTACCAACTGAACTTGATCACATCTCTAAAGGTGAGGCTCGTGAGGGCTGCCGTTTAGCGTGTCAGGTAAACGTGAAAAACGACATGGAAATTGAACTTGAAGAGTCAATTTTCGGTGTTAAGAAGTGGGAATGTACAGTTATCTCTAACGATAACAAAGCGACTTTCATCAAAGAGCTTAAGCTTGCTATTCCGGATGGTGAGTCAGTACCTTTCCGTGCCGGTGGTTACATTCAGATTGAAGCGCCACCACACCACGTTAAATATGCAGACTACGATATTCCTGAAGAGTATCGCCCAGATTGGGAGCGTTTTGGCTTCTTTAATCTTGAGTCTAAAGTGGATGAAGAAACAATTCGTGCATACTCAATGGCTAACTACCCAGAAGAGTTCGGCATTATCATGCTAAACGTACGTATTGCGACTCCGCCGCCAAATAACTTGTCACTACCATGTGGTAAAATGTCATCGTACATTTGGTCACTTAAAGAAGGTGACAAAGTTACTATCTCTGGTCCGTTTGGTGAGTTCTTTGCTAAAGACACAGACGCAGAAATGGTATTTGTTGGTGGTGGTGCAGGTATGGCTCCGATGCGTTCACACATCTTTGACCAGCTTAAGCGTCTTAACTCTAAACGTAAGATGTCTTTCTGGTATGGTGCGCGTTCTAAGCGTGAAATGTTCTACGTTGAAGACTTCGATGGCCTAGCTGCTGAGAACGACAACTTCGTATGGCACACTGCATTGTCAGATCCACAACCAGAAGATAACTGGGAAGGTTACACAGGTTTCATCCATAACGTACTTTATGATAACTACTTGAAAGATCATGAAGCACCAGAAGATTGCGAGTTCTACATGTGTGGTCCTCCAATGATGAATGCCGCAGTAATCAACATGCTTAAAGACTTAGGCGTTGAAGACGAAAACATCTTACTAGATGACTTCGGTGGCTAATTAGGCTTTTAGCACATGATCCAAAACACAGTTTTGAGATAAAATATCAGCCCCAAGGCGCTAGCGTCTTGGGGCTTTTTAATGCATGAAAAGAGCGAACACAGTATATAAAGGGATGAATGTGCGAGCGCTTGCGAATAACTAAATGAACGATAGGATGGAAGATGGCACGTATTTTTTTACCCGTAATGATTTTGCTGACACTGGTCCTAAGTGGATGTGACAACAGTACAAGACATACTTCACAGGCCATAGTGATAAATGGAAAAACTATGGGCACTACCTACAATATTAAGATTTTCCCAGGGGCGCTAGAGCTTGAACAAAATCAGCTTAAAAAGCAGATAGATGACACTCTGGTTGCGGTAAATCAGTCGATGTCTCCTTGGGTTGAAGATTCAGAAATCAATCAGTTCAATATGCTTTCGCAAGGTGAAGTGATGGTAATTAGTGAAGACTTTCGTGCGGTAGTGGCTGAGTCTATACGCCTTGGTAAGTCAACCGAAACACTGGATGTCACGATGGGTCCGTTAATCGATCTGTGGGGCTTTGGTCCTGATAAGCGTCCTACAAAGCGTCCATCTCAGGCGCAACTTGATGATATGCGCAGCCGTATTGGCGTAGATAAGTTGTTGCTGAGCGAACAAGGCTTGGCGAAAACTGTAGATGGCTTAGAGGTATCGTTTTCAGCTACGGCAAAAGGTTTCGGTATAGATAAAGTCGCTGCTTTGTTGGAGCAACTTGGCATTGATAATTACATGGTTGAAATTGGCGGAGAGCTGCGTGTTTCGGGTAGTAAACCGAATGATAAACCTTGGATCATTGCCATAGAGCAGCCTGATGCTCCTATGGGGAAAAGGCAAGTACACCGCGAACTCAAGTTAAGAGATACCGGGATTGCGACCTCGGGTGACTATCGTATCTTTTATGAAATGGATGGTGAAACCTTTACTCATCTAATCGACCCCGCAACGGGCATGCCAGTTAAACATGAGTTGGTATCGGTGACAGTTTTGCACCCATCGGCAATGACGGCGGATGGCTTAGCCACTGCATTGACTGTTATGGGCACTGAGCGTGCCAAGGCGTATGCAGAGCAACATCAGTTGGCGGTGTATCTAATTAGTAAATCAGACCAAGGCCTTATAACTTATGTCAGTGAGGCGTTTAAACCTTATTTGTGACTAGAGAATAAGCGAGTTATAATAAAGTGGTCTTAGACCGTCACAGGCTCAGTACGCTGAGTCCATTTTTATATTTTAGAGGCCAGTACCATGTCACTGTTTTTACTTACCTTTGGTTTGCTTATTTTGATTGTTACAGCAATGGCTGTCGGTGTTATCGTACAAAAGAAATCAATGGCTAGCAGCTGTGGTGGATTAGGTGCTGTTGGCGTTGAAAAGGCCTGCGATTGTGATGACCCTTGTGACAGACGTAAAAAACGTCTGGCGAAGGAACAAGCTTGGAAAGAAAATCAAATTTTGTAAGTCATTGCTTCAGTGAAAATGCGAGCCTCGGCTCGCATTTTTGATCACCAAAACTAGATGTAGTAGACACAGGTGAACCTATGCAGCAAACTTGGTACTTTATCCGTCATGGTCAGCCGCAAGTTACAGGGCACTTGCTTGGGCGCAGTAATGTTGAGTTAAGTAAAGTTGGCTGGCAACAGCTTAGCAAAGCCGTGGAATCTGTGAGCAGTGGCGCGCTTGTTTTTAGTTCACCGTTAAAGCGCTGCAAAGAATTTGCTCAGCATTACGCACAGTTACATGGCTACCAGTTTGAGCTTGATGAGGCACTCAAAGAAATGGATTTTGGGGATTGGGACGGTCAATCTTACGAGTCACTATGGCAGCTCACAACTAAACCAACTCTTGGCCAGTTTTGGCAATCACCTCATTTATATACACCGCCAAATGGTGAGTCTTTACTGGAATTTAAAAGACGCGTCGAACAATGGTGGTGCTTTCAATTAGACAGCAATAGAAGTCCTCACAATGTGGTGTTCACACATGGTGGGGTCATAAAGCAACTCGTGGCATATATTTTACAGATACCGATTAGTAACAGCTGTATATTTAGCGCGCTAGACATTGAATATGGCAAAGTGCTTAAAGTGAAAGTTTACTACGATGAGCAGGATAAAGGTTGGCCAAAAGTTGTATTTTAGACGTCTAGACAGCATAATGGCAACCAACTTTGTTGGTGAATCTTGGGAATGAGTTGCAAATACTCAACTGTCCCCGCAACTGTGAAGGTCCACGCTTGTGGCCAAAGTCAGATACCAAGACCGGCAAAATATACTCTTAGCGGGCGTACTTTGAGTCACATGCAATAATACTTTTCCTAGTGTTCATGTCATTACGTGAATGCGCTATTGTTTGTGCTTACGACTCGCGGTTATGTGTTTAAGGTAAGCATGAATCAGTCAGTACACGCAACGTGCTCTATGTTGGATGTCCAGCAGGTTGGGTTGCAAATAAATCAATCGAATATCCTCAAAGATGTCAGCTTTAGCATCAAAGCTGGGCAGTTTGTGGGCCTACTGGGCCCTAATGGTGCAGGAAAATCGTCTTTATTGAGATGTATCTATCGTTTTATCAAACCAACCTATGGTCAAATTCAGTTGCTTAACGCGCCAATTGAGCGCTACTCAAGGCCGGAATATGCCAAGCAAGTTGCTGTGGTGCTGCAAGATGTACCCGAGCAATTTAATCTCGGGGTATTTGATGTGGTCGCTATGGGAGTGACACCACATAAGCCACTTTTTTCTTCCATAAATCATAAAGATAAAGATGATATTGCCATGGCGCTTGAAAAGGTCGGCCTTTCACATAAATCCAATCAGATGTTCAGTTCATTATCTGGTGGTGAAAAACAACGGGTGATGATAGCCAGAGCGATGGTGCAACAGCCACAATTGTTAATCATGGATGAGCCAACGAGCCACCTAGATGTGAAATACCAAATTCAGATCATGGAGTTGGCAAAGTCGTTGGGCGTGAGCGTATTGGCATCTTTTCACGATCTCAATTTGGCAGCGGCCGTATCAGACCATTTGTTGGTACTTCAAAATGGTGAATTGAAAGCACAGGGTACGCCTTTGCAGGTGCTCACCAGTGAGTTACTCAGTGATGTGTTTGGCGTGTGTGCACAGGTGACTCAAGTGCCTAACGCCCACAGTGAGCAAACATTAGTGCCACACATTCGCTATCACTATGGATATATTCAATGAATAAGTTTGCATTGAGCGCTCTGTCCCTAGCGGTGCTGACTAGCTTTGTATCAGCTTTGAGTCTGGGTGCGATAGCCATTGAACTGTCTGATATTTGGCAAGCTTTACTGTCCTATGATGCTACTAATCTAGAGCAAAAAATCATTATAGAGTTGCGTTTGCCGCGTGCCATATTGGCATTTTTAGCGGGTGGTGGTTTAGCTATGGCTGGTCTTATTTTACAGACAGTTACGCGTAACCCGTTGGCCGACCCATACTTATTTGGGGTGTCATCGGGTGCTTCATTTGGGGTGGTGCTGCTATTTGCATTCACAGGAGTACAAGCGGGCTTAGTACTGTCGGGCGCAGCGTTTGCAGGCAGTTTGTTGGCAATGAGTGCGTTGTTGTTAATTGCTAAAGCACAACTGAATAACCAAGTGGAGTCTATGCTGCTGGCGGGCGTTGCTTTGTCTTTCTTGTTCAGTGCTTGTACTAGCTTGCTGTTGTACTGGAGCGACCCACAAGCGATCACGGCCATTGTATTTTGGACATTAGGCAGCTTCTCGCGCGCTGATTGGCAGACATTATGGTTGCCAGCAATCGTGGTTTGTTTGAGCGTAGGTTGCATGTTGTTATTTCGAAGAACGCTCAATGCCATGCTGTTGGGCGATGAAAGTGCCACAACATTGGGCGTGAATGTGACTAAGTTACGTTTGGGTATGTTGCTATTAAGCTCGTTATTGACTGCGGTATTGGTTGCTATGTGTGGTGGCGTTGGATTTGTGGGTCTAATGATCCCACACATAGTGCGCTTTTTTGTGTCGCAAGCAAGCACCGCAGGTTTACTTATTACTGCTTTGAGTGGTGGGCTATTTATGTTGTGGGTGGATATTGTTGCTCGCACCGTACTTGAGAATCAAGAGTTACCAGTCGGTGTGATCACAGCGGCCATTGGTAGTGTGTTTTTCTTAACTTTGTTGGTGCTACGTAAGCGCACAACAGCCTCAATATAGGAAAGTATATGGGTGAGGTACGTAAATTAGACCTAGAATTTGCGGCGCAAATACAACAGAGAATTGATCTTAAAACAAAACCACTCGGTGCGCTGGGTGATCTTGAGGTACTGGCTAAGCAGTTGGTATTGATCTTTTCTCAAGGTTTGAGCTTAGCGCAGTTTGAGTGCGCACGTTTTACCATTACTCAGCCTCAACTAGTTGTTTTTGCCGGTGACCATGGCATTGCAGCGCATGGGGTATCGATTGCCCCTAGCGAAGTGACAGGGCAAATGGTCGCAAATTTCGCCAACGGTGGGGCGGCTATCAATGTGTTTTGCCGTCAGTTTGACTGGCAACTCAGTGTGGTTGACTGTGGAATCTTAACTACGCCAGAACCCGAGTTAGGCGTTATTTCTCAGCGCCTTGGCACGAGTACTTCGTGCTTTACCACGTCTGTAGCGATGTCACATCAGCAGCTTGAACAAGGTTTGGCTTACGGCAAACAGTTGATAGAAACTAAGCTCAACCATAATTGCAACCTGCTGGCATTTGGTGAGATGGGCATTGGTAACACCAGCTCGGCGGCGGCAATCTTTGCGGCATTAAGTGGCTTGGCTCCGGAGCAAACTGTGGGCAGAGGCACTGGAGTTGATGACGACGTACAGGCCAAAAAGTTGCGATTGATAACGCAAGCTTTGCAATTTCATGGCGAACACTTGAGTACAGCGCGAGATGTTTTACGCTGTTTGGGTGGTTTTGAAATTTGTCAAATGGTTGGTGCCATGCTGGCGGGGGCTCGGCTTCAAAAAGCAATTTTGGTTGATGGCTTTATCGCAACTGCCGCTGCTATGCTGGCAATTGAAATGGAACCAAATTGTCTTGATTACATGATCTTTGCGCATAACTCAGGTGAGCAAGGGCACGCCAAAATGCTGGCTCATTTGCAGGTCAAGCCTTTGTTGAATTTAGAGTTGAGGTTAGGCGAAGGGACCGGGGCCGCACTGTGTCTACCTATATTGCAAAGCGCATTAGCATTTTACAACGATATGGCCAGTTTCTCACAAGCGCAGGTCAATGATGTGGTGAGCGTGTGAACAAAGGTGCTTTTTTGTTGGCCGTGGTATTTCTCACCCGTTTGCCAGTACCAATTAAAGATAAGGTTGATGATTCACAGTTGAACCAAGCTAGCGGTTATTTTTCACTGGTGGGGCTGCTTGTTGGGTTGTTATTGGCGTTTATCTATCTATTACTGCAAAGCATTTTAACCGCTGAAGTCGCGGTCATATTAACACTCGCTACGGGAATATTCGTGACTGGTGCCTTCCATGAAGATGGCTTTGCTGACGTGTGGGATGGCTTCGGTGGGGGTTGGTCGGTTGAGCAAAAGCTCGACATTATGAAAGATAGCCGACTTGGCACATATGGCGTCGCCGCTTTGTGTTTATTGTTACTGTTGAAGTACCAACTGTTGGTTAGCCTTGCTGAGCATGGGTACTGGGTGTGTATTGCGCTTATCTGTGGGCATACCTTAAGTCGAGCTATGGCGACGAGCATAATCGCTCTTTTGCCCTATGTACAACAGGATACGCAAAGTAAAGTTAAGCCAGTTGTTCAAAGCTTATCAAATCATGCTCGAGTGTATTTGTATGGCTGTGCATTAGCTGTGTTGGTGGTTTTTTGGTGTTTTGATTATTTTAGCATTTGGCACTGTGTGGCACTGATTGTGAGCTTAACGGTGATGAGGCGTTTGTGTGTAACTTGGTTTAATCAACAACTCGGTGGATATACGGGAGATTGCCTAGGGGCTGCCCAGCAAATCTCAGAAGTAGTGATTTATATGGTGTGTTTAGCGATATGGCGATGAGCAAAGAGGTTCAGCTGATACTAGGGGGAGCACGTTCAGGAAAAAGCGCGCTGGCGGAGCACAAAGCCAACACTTTACTTACCAGTGGCAAGGTCGAGCAGATTGTATATTTGGCCACAGCACAAGCAAAGGATGATGAGATGCTAAGTCGTATTGCTCATCATCAAGCACGTCGAGATGAACAATGGCAGCTTATTGAAGAGCCTTGGCTTGTGCCTGAACAGTTGATGGCACAGCCTTCACGCTGCTGTGTGTTAGTTGATTGTTTAACGCTTTGGTTGACCTATGGGTTATGTGAAAAAGGGCTGGCAGAATACTTAGCCAAGAAACAGCAGCTGTTGGCAGCTTTGCAAGGTACTTTAGCTGATGTGATCATGGTCAGTAATGAAGTCGGTCATGGCATTGTGCCTATGGGGGAGTTGAATCGTGAATTTGTTGATCAGTCCGGTTGGTTACATCAAGACATCGCAAACATCGCGACCCATGTTGAATTTGTCATGGCCGGATGTAGCTTGAGGCTCAAATAATGGCGAAAACACTGATGGTACAGGGGACCACCTCTGATGCAGGTAAAAGCACACTTGTGGCGGGGTTGTGTCGTGTGTTTGCACGCAGAGGCATGCAGGTTGCCCCTTTCAAACCACAGAATATGGCACTGAACAGTGCGGTGACACCTTGTGGTGGAGAAATAGGGAGGGCGCAAGCGCTGCAAGCGATTGCCGCAAAAGTTGCCCTCAACACGGACTTTAACCCTATATTGCTAAAGCCAAATAGTGATACCGGTGCACAGGTGATCATCCACGGCCGTGCCATTAGCAATATGGAAGCGGCGAAATACCATGACTATAAAAAAGTGGCGATGCAAGCTGTATTGCAATCTCATCAACGGCTAGAAGCACAATATGAGTTGATATTGGTCGAAGGGGCGGGCAGTCCGGCGGAAATTAACTTGAGGGAAAATGATATCGCCAATATGGGCTTTGCCTGCGCGGTTGATTGTCCTGTTATCATCGTGGCGGATATCGACAAAGGAGGGGTGTTTGCTCACCTTGTTGGTACCTTGGCGCTGCTTAGTGAGCAAGAGCAAGCCTTGGTGAAAGGGTTTGTGATTAACCGCTTTCGTGGAGACATAAGCTTATTACAATCAGGTTTGGACTGGCTTGAGGAATATACTGGTAAACCCGTGTTGGGTGTGATGCCGTATTTGCATGCACTTAATCTTGATGCAGAGGATGCCGTAACAATCGAAAACCATGTGGTAGACACACAGTTAAAAGTGAGTGTGCTGCTGTTGCCGCATATTAGTAATCACACAGATTTTGATAGTTTGCGGTTACACCCCAACGTGGATTTAACTTATGTGCGCCATGAACAACAAATAGGCCCAACGGATCTCATCATTATTCCGGGCAGTAAAAATGTGCTCGGTGATATGGCCTTTGTGAAGGCGCAGAGTTGGCAGGCAGAGATAACACGGCATTTGCGTTTTGGTGGCAAATTATTGGGTGTCTGTGGTGGCTTACAAATGTTGGGGCAGGCGATTTATGATCCCGAAGGCATTGAGTCATCACAAAAACAAATCAGTGCGTTAAATCTTGCCCAGTTCACCACCACGCTTAGGGGCAACAAAACTTTAACCCAAGTATCGGGGCAATGTTTGCTGGGTGATGCAGCAACGGCCATCAAAGGGTATGAAATTCACTGTGGTATCAGCGAAGGGAAGGCTTTGAATCGGCCATTTATACGCTTTACTAATCACCCTGAAAATATCACTCAAGATGGTTTTATATCAGATGATAATCAGATTGTGGGTACTTACTTACATGGGCTATTTGATACCCCGGATGCAGCCAATGTGATACTTGCATGGGCCAGTGATGGACGCGTGCAGGCCAATGCATTTGACCTCGCTGCGCATCGAGAACAACAGCTAGAGCGTTTAGCCGATACCTGCGAGCAACACTTGGATATAGATAAGCTGCTAGCCTTAGCATCAAAAGCATAGAGAAAATTAATAACGAGGAATTTATGAGCGACTCAGAAAGTAACAAGAATCAGCAAAAGCATCAGCAAAGGCAGCAAAAAGTTAAGGAACAAGTGGACGCCAAGGTTGCCGCCGCTGACAAAGTGCAAGGCATTTTTCAAGTGATCACAGGTAATGGTAAAGGCAAATCAACCTCGGGGTTTGGGACAGTGGCACGCTGTGTCGGTCATGGTAAGCAAGCGGTTGTGGCACAATTTATCAAAGGAATGTGGGAGTGCGGTGAGCGTAACTTGCTAGAAAAGGCGGGGGTTCCTTTTGCGGTGATGAAAACAGGATTTACCTGGGAGACGCAGAATCGTGAAACTGACACTCAAGCCGCGCAACAAACTTGGCAGCAAGCTAAGGCATGGTTACAAGATGACAGCATTGATTTGGTGATGCTTGACGAACTTACCTACATGGTCAGTTACGATTATATTGATCTTGAGGAAGTACTTCATGCAATCGCACATCGCCCTAAAATGCAGTCAGTGATTGTGACAGGTCGTGGCGCGCATCGAAAACTTACGGAATTAGCTGATACGGTCAGTGAAGTTCGCAATGTTAAGCATGCCTTTGAGTCTGGTATTAAAGCGCTAGAAGGGTTTGACTTCTAATGTTTTATATACGTTTATGCTTAGCTGTCATTGGCTTATCTTTTAGCTGTGGGCATGCCAATGAGGCAAAGCGGATCGTTGCATTGGCTCCTCATATTGTCGAAAACTTGTTTGCCATAGGGGCAGGTGAGCACATCGTCGGCACAGTAGAGTATGCAGATTATCCAGCAGCTGCGAACGACATTGTTCGTGTTGGAGGTCACAATGGCATCATGCTAGAAAAAGTATTGGCATTGAAGCCTGACTTAGTGATTGCTTGGCATTTGGGCAACAAAAAGGATGATCTTGATAAACTCGAAAAGCTGGGTATTCGTGTGATTTTCAGCGATACCAAAGACATTAGCAAGGTTGCAGATGAATTACGCTTATTTGGTACGTTAACTGGCAAAAGCGCGCGGGCAGAGCAACTCGCTCAACAGTTTACGACGCGTTTTAATAACATAAAAAAGCGCTACCAAGGAGCTCAACGATTAAAGGTGTTTTATCAGCTTTGGCCCGAGCCAATGATGACGATAAACCGTAATACATGGATTCATCAGCTATTGGAATTGTGTAGTGTAGATAACGTATTTGCTGATAGCTCAATGAAGTATCCGCAAATCAGTGTTGAAAATGTGCTTAAGAGAAAGCCTGAAGTTATTGTGCTGCCCAATGAAAAAAGCAAAAAGGTGATGCCCACCATTAATTGGCAAGCTTGGCCTGAGATCCCAGCGGTTCAATCTCAACAATTTATCGAGGTAAATGCGGACTTACTGCATCGCTACAGTACACGGGTGCTTGATGGGGTGACGGATATGTGTGATAAAATGCAATTAGCTCGCGCACACTACGATAAAAACTAAAGGAAACCAGCATGACAACTTGGCAAGATGTACTGGGTCAGGAAAAACAGCAAGGCTATTTTCAAGATACACTAAACTATGTGGCGCAACGCCGCAGTGAGGGGGTCACGGTTTACCCACCACAAGAGCAAGTCTTTGAAGCCTTCAAGGCTACGCCGTTTGAAAACGTCAAAGTCGTGATATTAGGACAAGACCCGTATCATGGTCCAAATCAAGCCCATGGCCTGTGCTTTTCAGTGCTTCCTGGTATTAAGCCGCCGCCGTCATTAGCAAATATGTACAAAGAACTGGCGCAGGATATTGAGGGGTTTAGCATTCCTAATCATGGCTACTTATTACCATGGGCTGAGCAAGGTGTATTGCTGCTCAACACGGTATTGACTGTTGAGCAAGGTGAAGCGCACTCCCATAAAAAGTTGGGCTGGGAGCGCTTTACTGATGTGGTCATTGAGCAATTAAACACGCACAGTGACGGTATCGTGTTTTTGTTGTGGGGCGCACACGCGCAGAAAAAAGGTAAAAACATAGATAAGCGCCGCCACCATGTTTTGCACGCTCCGCATCCTTCTCCCTTGTCAGTCCACCGAGGGTTCTTTGGCTGCCAACACTTCTCTAAAACCAATCAGCTACTACAGGAGATGGGTAAGCAACCTATTAACTGGCAGGTTTAGAGCTAGGATAGTGAAGAACATTTGACTTTGACGAACATTAAAAAAGGCTCAAAGGAGCCTTTTTTAATGGTTAAATTTAGATGAATTAGATGAAGTCTAATTCGTCTAAATCTAGGTTGTCTGCGAAGTAATCTAATTCCTGTAGTTCTTTGCGAAGACGCTGTTTATCTTTTAGCGCTTCTATTTCACGCCATTTTCGTTTTTGCTTTTTCTGAGAGGTTCGTTTTTGTATTTCAGGACCTTCTAATATTTCTATTATATCGTCTAGGCTATCCATGAATTTCTCCTATTGATTATTAACCTCAATAACGCTTTTGCGCTTAATTTCGCACGTTAAGCAACTTCGGTATACCACAACTTGCGTAAAAATAAAACACAAATATGTCGATTGAGTTAAAGTAAAGTGACAGTTTGATTAAAATCAACAAATAGGAGGGATTAAAAAACGCCACATGAAGCGGCGTTTTTTTAGGAATTAGTAGGCGCGATTAAAGGGCTTTGAAGCGCGTTTCTAATTCTTCTTGCGCTTGTGCGAAAGCGCGGATACCTTCGGCTAACTTTTCTGTTGCCATGGCATCTTCGTTATGTAACCAGCGGAATTGCGCTTCACTTAATGGTGCAGGTTTTGCCTCTAGGTCATCGTTGCTTTCGAGTAAATAATCAGGTGCATCGGTTAACTCACCTAACTCTTCAAGTAACGCAGGACTAATCGTTAATTTGTCACAGCCCGTAAGTGCGATTATTTCACCCGTGTTTCTGAAGCTTGCACCCATTACTACCGTTTTATAACCATGACGCTTGTAAAACTCGTAGATGCTGCGAACCGACTGAACACCAGGATCGGCAAGTGGATCGGTTGGCTTTTCTAAGCCGTTGGCAACATGCCAGTCTAAAATTCTGCCCACAAATGGAGAAATCAAAAACACGTTTGCATCAGCACATGCGCGGGCTTGAGCTTGGCTAAATAGCAAGGTCAAATTACATTTGATACCCTCTTTTTCTAATTGCTCAGCTGCCTTGATGCCTTCCCAAGTGGATGCAATTTTAATCAGTATCTTGTCTTGGCTCACACCTTCTTTGCGATAAAGCGACAATAAGCTTTTTGCTTTATCAATGGTCGCTTGTGTATCAAACGATAGGCGAGCATCCACTTCTGTAGAGATGTAGCCTGGGACGATATCTGCGATTTCTTTACCAATTAAAACTGCAAAATAATCACATGCAAGCTCTAACTGTTTATCCATGTCTGTGTGTGCTGACTTTGCGTAGTCCCATGCTTTTTGAAGATAAGCTTGATAGGCTGGCATTTCGCTCGCTTTTAAAAGCAGCGATGGATTAGTTGTAGCATCTTCTGGTTGATGCTTACGAATTGCTTCAATATCGCCAGTATCGGCAACGATCGAAGAGTGCTGTTTGAGCCTATCTAGTGCTGATGTCATTGGTTTTCCTCATTCCTATTTGCAGCAAAATTTCGAGAAATCTTAGTGCTCCTATGTTGCAGTACCATGACGGCCATTAATAGGTCAATTGTCCGTATTTATGCGGATAACACTATTAGGTGGGCGTTCACAGTGTATAAAAAGTAGGGACACTTGATTTGAATTGTTGTTATCCCCTATAAAATCAAGGGTTATTCAACACTTGAAGTAAATGGGGGATAGTGTTGAAATTGACATTAAACAAATTTTAAGTCAATAGGCTCACCATGATCACGGTTATCTCACCTGCAAAAAATTTAGACTTTGAAACGCCATCTCATATATCGCATTTTACACAACCAGAATTACTACAGCACAGTGAAGAGTTGATAAAAGTATGTCGCACCTTATCAATGCAACAGGTTGCTAGCTTAATGAAGATTAGTGACAAGCTTGCTGGGTTGAACGTAGCGCGCTTTAATGATTGGTCTGTGCCTTTCACGGCTCAAAATGCAAAACAGGCGGTACTGGCTTTTAATGGTGATGTATATAGTGGGCTGGAAGCCAACACGCTTAGTGAGGATGCGCTTGCTTATGCGCAGCAGCATTTGCGGATTTTATCTGGTTTGTATGGTGTATTAAAACCACTGGATCTGATGCAGGCGTATCGATTAGAAATGGGCACTAAGCTCGACAATCCCAAAGGTAAGAATTTATATGAATTCTGGGGCAGTATTATCGCTCAAAAATTAAATGAAGCGTTGGCACAGAGTAAATCATCACAGTTGGTTAACCTCGCTTCCAATGAGTATTTTAAGGCCGTGGATAAGAAATCTCTTGAGGGTGAGATTATTACGCCGGTCTTTAAAGATTGTAAAAATGGCCAATATAAAGTGATTAGCTTTTATGCGAAAAAAGCGCGAGGGATGATGGCTCGCTATATTATGGAACAGCAAGTGACAAGTCTGGGCACGTTACGAGAGTTTGATATGGCAGGTTACTACTACAGCGAGCAAGCCACGACAAAAGCCAATGAGCCTGTCTTCTTGCGAGAAGAACAAAACTAGAACGATGAAAGCGTGCATTGCACGCTTTTTCAATTTGCTTCCAACCCCCTCCTATTTGCTAAGTTAAGCCATCTGTTTAGACTCGCAAAATGTCATCTTTTCTTTGTTATCTAATGGCTATGATGCCAAGGTAAAAATTTATACTGGCGCATACCAAATACCAGCTGCTCTTCTATACTTGATTAAAATTTAAGTAATTTATGTGTCGTACGGTAACGACAAAAAGGAAATAGTAATGGCTGACAAACCGCGGCATTGTGATATTGACCAAAGTAAGCGCAAGTTACTAAAGGGAGCAGCTGGGCTTGGAGCATGTGGCTTACTCGGGTTTAATGCGCCCTATGTGTTTGCCAAAAAAACACATACTGTTAGGGTGCTTGGCACGCATGTGACCTTACAAGCAGCGCTTAAAGAGCAGGCGCAGAAGGACTTGGGCATAAACCTGTCATTTGAACCTAAGGGGAGTGCTGCGGTATTGCAAAAGGCAGCAATGTCGCCAGAGTCTTTTGATTTGTATGAGCAATGGTCTAATAGTATTAACGTGCTGTGGTATACAGGGTCAATTCAGCCTATAGAAAAGAAGCGGTTACGCTACTGGGATGAAATTAACCCATTGACCAAAACCGGCCGCGTGCAACCGAATGCGAATATTGGCGCCGGAGACGCGCCATACAAATTACTACATGTGCAGCCAGATGGCAGTATTTCAGATAAAGAAACTGATTTTATTAGCTATTTACCTTATGTACACAATGTTGATTCATTTGGCTATAACACCAATATCATCGAACCTGGAATTCCGTACAAAACGGAGAGTTGGGGATGGTTACTTGATAAAAAGTATCGGGGTAAGGTGGGGGTAGTGAATGCGCCAACCATTGGCTTGTTCGATTTAGCACTCGCAGCTCAAGCCCAGCGGCTAATGACCTTCGGTAATATTGGTAATATTACCAATAAGGAGCTTGATCAATTATTTAAAATCTTAAGTGAGTTTAAGCAACAAGGTCACTTTAGTGGTTTTTGGACATCGGTGCCTGAGTCCGTTGATTTTATGAAAAGCAACCGTGTGGTTATTGAAAGTATGTTTTCACCAGCCGTGTCGGCGCTTAATGGCCAAAATGTGCCAGTGATTTATGCCGCACCGAAAGAGGGATATCGGGGCTGGCATGGCGTAATGTGTTTGTCTTCACATACACAAGGTGCGGTGAAAGATGCAGCATATGAATACATGAATTGGTGGTTGTCGGGTTGGCCTGGTGCCTTTATTGCGCGTCAGGGGTATTACATTTCTAACCCGCAGAGGGCAAAAAACTACTTGTCAAAAGATGAATGGGATTATTGGTATGAAGGCTTGCCCGCGGCAAGTGACTTAGCAGGGACTGATGGCCATTTGTCTGTGAAAAAGGGAGAGGTACGCACTGGAGGCAGTTATCTGAAACGTTTTAGCAATGTGGCGGTTTGGAATACGGTCATGCCCAGTTATGACTACAGTTTGCAAAAATGGTATGAGTTCATTAACTAGTAGGAGAGAGATATGAGGTTTTATCGCTCTCTGACATTTCAACTGGGCTTTGGTTTATTGTGTATTGGGTTGATGGCGCTAATATCAGCCTACTTAACTGACATAAGCTATCAGCTGTTAGAACAGCGCGATACGGAAATTGAGCAATCCAGTCAAATGGCAGAAATCGCTCATGATCTTGAGCTTGATGTCATTGACCTGCAGCGTAATGTACTCATCTACAAACAGTCGGCAAGTTTGGTTACGATGAATCGCAGTCAAGCGCTTATAGAAACGATCGAAAGCACATTGTTAAGACTTGAGCAGTCGCCCAATCGCACTGAGGAGGGGAGTGATATGATTAGGCGGATGCGTACTCACGTCAATGACTATCGAGATAATTTATTGATGGTTATTTCGGGTAGAGAAAAGCGCCAGTCTTTATATCAAGATGAGTTACTGGGTTTGATTAATCATGCACAACAAGCCATAGATAAAGACGTTGATGCAAACAACCGAGCACTTATATCATCTCATCTGCTTAGTGCTCACAATTCGGTACTTGCCTATCTGAATACACAAAGTGCAGAACATATTAGCAAATTTGACGCTCAAATATCCGCGGCAAAAGCAAAACTTAGCCAGTTAAATAAACCAACCGTAGCGGATCATTTTCAAAACATTCATTTGGCCTTTAGAAAGCTACATCAAACCATTCGTGGTTATTTGTATTTAACCAATGTTGTTTTAACGGGCAGTGCCAACGAGATATTACATCTATCTTCAAAGCTGCGAGAACTCGAAGAGCAGGAGATGCGCGCAAGAATTGTTGCGGCAAGACAAACCATGCACTCGCTGCAACAGCGTAGCGAGCTCTTCATCCTATTGAGTATGCTATTGGTTGCTGTGTATGCCGCGTTTTTAATTCTCAGGGTGATTAGACCAATTCGCACTTTGACTGCACTGTTTCAGCGACTCAGCAATAATTTACATGTCGCCGATATCCCCTATTTAAAGCGCTCAGATGAAATCGGCCAACTGTCACTCGCGGCCAGTGTATTCCATAAAAAGAATATTCAAATAACTGAGCTATTCGAACGGACAAAAGAGTTAGTAGTAGAGCAAAAAGAACTCAATAAGGAATTGGATATTAAGCGTCAGGAAGCTGAGCAAGCAACCGTTTCAAAAAGTTTATTTTTGGCAAATATGAGCCACGAAATCCGCACCCCAATGAATGGCATTATCGGACTGGTTGAACTTATGAAAAAATCTGATTTGCAGGAAGAGCAGCGCGAATGTCTTGATAAAATTGATTATTCAAGTGGTGTGTTAATGTCGGTGATCAATGACATTTTAGACTTTTCTAAAATCGAAGCCGGTAAACTTGATATTGAAGAAAAGGAGTTTGCACTTGATAAGATGCTTGAGAACATCCTTGCGTCAGTTAGCCTCAGAGCCGCTGAAAAGAATTTATATCTTAGGTGCTTATGTCCAACCGAATTAAGCCATTTTGTTGGCGACGAAGTACGTATCACGCAAATTATCTTAAATTTATGTAACAACGCCATTAAATTTACTTCGATAGGCGGGATAGACATACGATTGTCAGCGCATGGTAGTGCAACCGGTGAAGTGATCCTCAGTATAGAAGTTGAAGATACGGGTGTCGGTATGTCACAACAACACCAACGAGAGGTGTTTGAGCGGTTTTCTCAGGCAGATGTATCAACCAGCAGAAAGTATGGCGGTACAGGTTTGGGGCTGGCGATTGTTAAGCAGCTTTGTGAGCTGATGCATGGCAGTATCAGCGTGCGCTCTCAACCAGACAAGGGGTCGGTTTTTTCGGTCTTATTAAGGTTAAAACCGGCACAACATCAGGAGATATTAAAACTTCCCGAGTCAAATAATTTAGCAGTGACTTTGATATATCATAGCCACGACACGAGACCGCTCAACCTTGTCAGTGAATATTTTACGGTTAATAATTGTAAGGTCAATTACTTACAGTTGGGTAAGTCAAAGCACATATCTCAGCAGCAAATTGCCAGTAAACACGTGGTCTTGATGTTAGATCACGAACTATCTAAGACATTAAGCCTGTCAGATATGGCAATGCTACAGCACTATTGTGAAAAGCTATGTGTTGTTATTGATAAAAGAGATACGGTATTGCTTACCCGAGCAGGGATTGCTGACGATGTATTGGTCATGGAAATGCCATTTACTTACGTGACCTTCTATGACTATTCATGCAAGTTGTTTGGTCTGCGCAATGGGAAAAAGCAAGTTCATGTAGAGCCAGAAATAGAACTGAATTTACGTGGTCATATTCTGTTAGTTGAAGACAATGCCGTGAACCAGATGGTCGCTAAAAAGCTCTTAAATAATTTGGGGCTTGAGGCGGATATCGCCGAAGATGGCAAACAAGCAATCAATAAGTTAAGTAACACACCGTATGCATATGATCTCGTTTTAATGGACATACAAATGCCAGTAATGGATGGTTTTACAGCTACTGAGTGCATCCGCAAAGAACTAAAATTGAATATTCCAATATGTGGTTTGTCTGCTAATGCAATGTCTGAAGACTTTGACAAAGCTATTGCACATGGGATGGACAATTTCCTAACCAAACCGATAGAAATGGACAAACTCAAGGCGGTCTTATTACAGTATCTTCATTGACAATCAAACAAAGCCTAAACTCAACGTGCTACAAGTGAGTTTAGGCTGCATTACGAAAGAGAGGTTACTTCTTTTTCTTTTGCTTAGCTTTAAGCTTTTTCTTTGCTTTGATTTTTACAGGGTCTTTTTTCTTTTTTGGGAGCTTAGCTTCTTTGTGTTTCGGTTCTATCCCTTTGATCACTCTACGCTTAAGACTTTGCTCCGTATAACGTTCAACTTTAGCCAGTATTGCCGCATCATGGGCTTCGACTAAAGAGATGGCTGTGCCTTTTTTACCAGCACGGCCAGTTCTACCAATACGGTGTACATACACATCAGCAGTTCGTGGCATGTCAAAGTTAATAACATGCGTAATGTCAGGCACATCAATACCACGAGCGGCAACATCGGTGGCGATCAAAATGCGAGTTCTACCACTGTGGAAGCTGGCCATCGCTGCCATACGTTTGTCTTGCGGCATTTCACCACGAAGCCAAGTTGTTTTAATGTCGTTGGCGTAAAGTTCGCCGACCAACTGCTCCAATCGCTCGCGAGTCTTTACAAACACAATGGCTTTTTGTACTTCTTCTTCATTTTGTAGCAGGTGGGTGAGCATAGCGAGTTTGTGTTTGTAGTCATCCGCCAAATGCACCCACTGATGGATTTTGGCTTTTTCTTTTCGAGATGATTCAGCTTCTAGCAGCGCGGGATCATTAAGAATACGCTCGGCAAACAACTCAACACTATCACCTTCCAATGTTGCAGAAAACAAGAAACATTGACGGCGATTCTTTGCTTCATCACAAATACGCAGCATCTCTTTTTTGAAGCCCAAATCAAGCATTCGGTCTGCTTCATCTAAGATCAGTAATTCTACATTCTCGGCGTGGAAGTTTTCAGTCTCTAAATACTCCATTAGGCGCCCAGGTGTGGCGATAAGAATATCATTGTTTTTTTCAAAAATTTCCTTGTGGCTACCGTAGTTAATACCGCCTGTTACAACCCCTATGCGTAGATGAGTGTGTGCAGCAAGTAACTGACACTGCTCATGTACCTGATAAGCCAGCTCGCGAGTAGGTGCCATGATCAGCACGCGTGCGAATCCCGGGTCGCGGCGAGGAAAATCTAGCAAATACTGAATCGCAGGGATCAAGAATGCAGCGGTTTTACCGGTACCAGTGGGTGCTGAAGCTAAGATATCGCGACCAATTAAGGCTTCAGGTATCGCAAGTTGTTGAATGCTGGTGGCTGTTTCAAAGCCCATTTTGTCAATGGCGGCCAAAACTTTGGCATCAAGATCGAATTCAGAAAATTGCATAGCGCATCATAAATAAAGGACAATGTGCGCAATTATACGCGCGATGGCTATTTTGGAAAAGGTGAATCATGTCTGGGTTTGCATTTAAGCAGTTTAAAATACAACAAAGCAATACCGCAATGAAGGTGTCAACCGATGGAGTCATGCTCGGTGCATGGGTAAACTTGAATAATACCAAATACTTACTGGATATTGGCTGCGGCACGGGCCTGCTCTCTCTGATGTGCAAACAACGTCAACCAGACTTGCACGTGGATGCGGTGGAAATTGATTCTGGAGCGGTTAAGGATGCGAGGGTGAATATCAAGCGCAGTCCGTGGAGCGAGATCACTGTATACCAAGGTGACATTGAGTCTTTTGAATGCCAGCGTCAGTTTGATGTCGTTATTTGCAATCCGCCTTATTTTAATAACAGCTTAAAAGGGCCAGGCAAAGCGCGTAATACTGCACGCCATACCGATAGTCTAACGTTTGAAGCGTTAATTAATGTGTTTTTAAGAGTCAGCCATAGAGAGTCTAGATTAGCGGTAATTCTGCCATGTAAAGAAGCACAGCAGCTACAGTCAATAGCGTCTGCAAACGGTTTATCTTTGTTACGCCATTGTTTGGTTTCTAGCACATCTGAGAAAGGTCCAACTCGCAGTATGATGGAGTTCCAGTATGCTCAGCCATACGCTATTCAAGTTGAAGCATTGTGTATTTATCAGCAGGATAAAACTTACAGCGGTGACTTTATCGAACTTTGCAAAGACTTTTATTTAAAAATGTAAATTTATCAATGGTGGGCAGTTTTCTCACCCCCTTCCACACATGCCAAATTACCCCCTTGTAAGCCGTTGTAATTTCTTTTTCAGGATTTTGAACTAGAGTAGTTATACATTGTTAATATTTTGTTTCGCATTGCTGTGAGCGGTAAGGGATGCGCGATTGACACTGGGTTTGTATGGCCCAGTCACAGGTAAGAAAAGGAATGTGCGTTATGATCTTAACTGCAAGTACCGTTTTACCCACCCAGCTTGGCTCGTTTGATGTAAAAATTTATCGCAACCACAAAGGTGAAGAGATCACCGCTATCTGCAAAGGTGATTTACAGGGCCATAATGACCTGCCCGTTAGAATGCACTCAGCATGTTTTACCGCAGAGGTATTAGGGTCATTAAAGTGTGACTGTAAACAGCAACTGGATTTTGCTTTGTCCTATATTGCAAAGCACCACGGCATGGTGATTTACCTGCCCCAAGAAGGGCGTGGTATTGGCTTGAGCAACAAAATTAAAGCGTATGCCCTACAAGAGCAAGGCTACGACACGATTGAAGCAAACGCGATGCTGAATCTACCGATAGATGCAAGAACCTATGATGATGCCGCGCAGATAATTCGCTTACATGATTTAGAGTCAGTACAGCTACTAACCAATAACCCATTAAAAATTAAACAACTTACGGAGTTGGGGATCAAGGTAACAGGTCGGCTGCCAGTACCAAGTGACCCGACATCTCATGCAGTTGACTACCTTGAAACCAAACGTCAACAGATGGGCCACATGTTAGCCAGTCAAAACGGCAGATCTAAAACGATACCAGATCCCATAAGCAGGCCATTTATTCATATTAATTTCGCTATTGACGGGCATGCCAATACTTGTTGTCCAAATGGTGAAGCGCTATCGGTGTCGTGCAATTCAGATTGGCAGCGAGTGCATGAACTGAGGCAAAAATATGATGCCATTGCAGTGGGAGCAAACACTTGGCTCAACGATAGCCCTAAATTGACAGTTAGAGAAGAGGTCTTAGGTCGAGAGCCTATGCGCCAGCCTGCGAGAATAGTCTTTGCTGGTAAAAGAGCGGCAAAACTTCAAAACTTAGACGTCGATCAACCTAATATCCACAGAGCAACATTCTTGGTGGGCTCTGCTACTGTAAGAACAAAAAGTGGTCTGACCCATGTCAATGCTGACGATTATTTGTTGGCCCAGCCTCTTGCGCAACTAAAGCAAAAAAAAGTTGAGAGTATGCTGGTTGAAGGCGGTATCACGTTAATCCAGTCGTTTGTCTCTCAACAATTGTACGACCTCGTGACCATTTATGTTCGCACTCCTTCGATCTGCAAAGCTGTTAGGTTGGCAACTGAGGTGCTGCAGGGGATCTGTGCCGATCAAATTGAGGCGAGAGCTTTTGGTGAAGGAATTTTACTGAGTGTTGCTCTAGAACAATCACAACTCAATGCGAGAAAAAAGCAGGAATTAGCTTATGAATAAACTCATTTTTGGTTTGCTTAACCCTTATGGCGAACAACTGAGTGCGCTACAAAGTAAACTTCGAGAGCTTACTATCGCGTTTTCTCGCTACCGCTACCGCCAAGAGATACTAGAAGGGCAGAGCATCGCTGAAATACTTAATATGGCGATAGATAGAGATGCGCAGTATTGCCTTATCCAATCAGTCGGGCATGTGATTGACGAGCAGTGGTACTTACCCCATTGGCAGCGTCAGGGGTTTCATCAGAGTATTACGGCACTTTGCCAGCAGCAAGACTTTTTAGTCGCAGGGCAGTTGTACCGTTCAGAAAACCATACTTTGGGCATTGAACCCAATTGTATACTGGTAAACCTCATTCAATATCAAAAGGTTGGAATGCCAGAATTTGGTGAAGTGGATTGGCAACCACGGGAAGTTGTCACCGTCGTATCTGAATCGGCGCTTAGCAATAGCGCACAATGGCAAATTAAAACCCAGCCTAGTGATGTCCAAGGCTGGCAATTCGTGTTGCATAGTTTGCAACATAACCTTGGTGTCAGGGCTTTTACTCAAGATATTAACTACAATCGATTTGACCTCAATGTACCAACAAGCCAACAACACTTTGCAAAGTGTTTGCTTGACTCTCACAGCTTATCAGAAGTTGAGAATAAGCTCGCACCGGCTCAGTTGGCGTTTTTGCAGCGGGCGCAAAAGCAAATCCAAAACGCCAAAAAGGGCGTTTTTCTGCTGAATATTGAGTCATACGATGATTTGGATAATGAACCTAAGGATCAGGCGCTTGACAGTGTATTTAGTGTTGCGGCGGGTTTTAAGGCTTACCGAATATTGGCTACACAAGGATTTCATGCCAATAGTGAAGTGGTGTTTTTCGATTACAGTCAACAGGCGTTGGCTGTTCGCCAATTCATTGTTGAGCATTGGGATGGTGAAGATTTTCCGGCATTTGTAAAAAGAGTCTTTGCGCATTTCCCTGAGCCAGAGTGCTTCTACCAACTATGGCATAACACTGATACCAAAAACATTGATTGGCAAGACTTAGAGCACCTGTGGCAAACAGAGTTAGAGCGCTGGGGTGGTGCACAGAGCTTTAAAGCACAGTGGCAACGTTTCAAAGCTTTGCCTCATCGTTATATGCACATCGATTTGCTTGCGGATAGACAGGCATTGTTCGATGTAATTGAAAGTGCGGGCCACAGTTATATTTGGTGGAGCAATGCCTTCTTCACCATCTATAGCCACTGGCACTTTAACGCACAGCAACGCGAGTCTTTTTATCGTGATTGGGTGTCATCATTGGCACAGTGTGCTCCAAAGTGCCGAGTCAATGGCGCGGACCACAATAATTGTGCTGTCAATGGCTTAACGGCAGGGCGCTATCAAGGTTTGCTGGAGGAGCAAACTGGGGGGGAGTTAAACCCGCAGACACTGCCATGCTTGGATATGCAATTTTAATAAAGGAATGGATTATGAGTGTTTCAGAACAATTTCTACATCATCGAGGCCCAATCACTTGTGCGGCTCAAATTGGTAATAGTCAGCAGATCATTACCTCTGGTTACGATAGCGCCGTTGCTTTATTTGATATTGATACTGAGCAGGTTGAATTGCTTGGCTACCATGAGCACTTGGTTAATCGAGTCACGGTTAATCAAGCTGGGACATTGGCCGCCAGTGCCTCATCAGATTACAACATTTACTTGTGGGATTTGACGGATAAAAGCCTTAAACGTGTTTTAAAAGGGCATGACGATGATGTTGAGGACTTTGTATTTATCAATGACCATTTAGGCGCATCAGTATCTCGGGATTGGCGGATATTGCTGTGGGATCTTGATACCGGATCGATTGAGCGCGTCATTTTAGGGCATGAAAAAGATGTGTTGTCGATCAACTACTTTGCTGGAAAGCTGTACACATCGGGCGATGATATGACGCTTCGTGTGTGGGATATAACCACGGGCAAGCAACAGGCCAAAATAGGTCCTTTTACGACGGAAACTGATAGCTGTGCAATTGATGAGCAAAATCACAGACTGGTACTCGGATGTGATGACGGCATTGTAAGAGTTTTTGATCTGCAAACACATGAGTTGATAGCGCAATTACAAGGCCACACTTCAGCAATTAAAAAGGTGGCGGTCTCGCCAACCAATGGAAATATTTTATCGGCGGCCTATGACCAACGGATTTTGATTTGGGATCATCAAAACTTTGAGCAAATACAGCAATTAGAAAGCAAAAATGCTTTATGGGAGCGCTCGTTTAACTGGGCGTCGGATGGTCAAAGAGTCGTTGCGGGTAGTTTTGATGGCACTGTGTTTGTCTGGGATGTTACATCAGGGGCCTGTATACATCATTTAGGTGCCCAGCACGCACATGGCAATGCATGCTTCAATGACGTTGCATCTAAAGGGGACGGAACTTTGGTGGCTGTCAGTGATGATGGCATTATTCGTGTTGGAGAGCTTACCAGCGAACAAGCGCGCTGGCATACCCAGTATGTTCCACAAAACGGACGTGTATTGATGAACGCTGTTCACTTTTGCCCACACATGCAAAAAGTTATAGCAGGCGCTCACAATCAACATTTGTACTTATTTGAACGCTCGCAACAAAACCTACATGAACAAGCAAGTATTGCGCTCTTGGAGGGGCCAATCAACAGCATTGTGAGCGCACATCATAACGGTTTTGAGGGAGACTTATTTGTAGCCTGTTATAGCGGTAAGGTTGCACATTTAGCCAGTGATGGTAGACAAATCAAAAAGATTGCTGCGCATGACAATGCTGTTAAAGCGCTCGCTCTGCATCCTCACAAACGCTTAGGAGTGAGTTGCTGCGCCGAAGGTGAGCTGGTGAGTTGGGATTTTGAGGGCAATATTTTACAGCACTATCTAGGCCACACTGCCATTATCGATGATGTAGCGATAGACCCAAGTGGACAGTACGTTGCCAGTGCAGGGCGTGATTTCATTTTAAAAGTACACGGTCTTGAAGATGGCAGGTTACTTCACTGCATTCACATAGGAAAACGCTCTCCTAAAGGGTTGCTGTTTTTAGACCAAAGCACGGTGATCATCACCAATTACTGGGGAGAACTATTAAAAGTAGACTTAACGAACGGCGCGGTGATACGTAGTTGTATTGCTAAAAATGGCATTAGCACGGTGGTACGCCATGGTGAGCTTTTGGCTGCGACATCTTACGATGGAGCAATTTATTTGGTCGAACCTACACAGTTAACAACCGTTAATAGTTTACGTTCTATGGCACAAAAAACTTCTGAGCCAGCTTATGCCTAATAAAAAAGTTGAGCGTTTTGTCATACTGTCTGCCCCGAGAAGTGGCAGCAATATGTTGTGTACTATGTTGCAATCTCACCCGGATATTTTATGCCATCATGAGATTTTCAATCCAAACGGGTTGTTTTACGCTTTGCCGTTGCGAACAAGTGAATTCAGTCTGGCCGATGGTATACAGCATAGGGACGCGCAACCACTGCGTTGCTTAAGTCGTTTATGGCAGTCGAACTTAGGTCACAAAGCTGTGGGCTTTAAAATGACTCATTGTCAAAATCAAACGGTGTTCTCTCATTTACTTCATGACTCAGGAATAAAGAAAATCATATTGGAGCGTCGAAACCAGCTGAAAGTTCACGTCTCCAAATTGATTGCCGAGCAAAGCGGCGTGTGGGAGGACTACAGCACTTTGCCACCGCATGCCCGCTGTCAGGTCAAGGTCGATATCGAGCAGCTACAAACCGACATCGCTTTGAATCAATCTTACTACCAGCAGATTAGAGATACGCTTCACCTTTGTGGACAAGACTGGTGTGAGGTTGAGTATGAGGCTATCAATACGCCATCACAGCGGCGGCTTATGCTGGAGTTTTTAAACCTAGACAATGTGCCGTTAGTCGCTCAAAGCCGTAAACAAACTCCCAAAGATTTAAGCGAGGTGATTGTAAATTATCAAGAATTATTACGCTGTGAGGAACCCGCATTACGTTCCCAATTGACGAGTTTAGATGGATAGCAGAGATAGTATGGATAGTGAAAAAGCAAAACAAATTCGCATGGTGTTGCTAGACATTGATGGGGTCATGACAAATGGCTTAGTTGGCTACGGGGGAGCAGAGAGAATCAAATTTTTTCATTCCCAAGATGACCACTTAATTCGCATGACGATTCGCGCTGGCATTCCAGTCGGTATTATTTCAGGTAGGGCTGATCCTGCCAATACTGAACACGCACAAGAGCTTGAGATGGCGCCATGTTGTTTTGGCGAAATTGTAAAATTGGACGCGTTTAAACGGGTGTTGGAAGCGCACCAGTTAAGTGCACAGCAATGTTTGTACATGGGTGACGACTTGATGGATATACCAGTGATGCGCCGTGTAGGCATTGCGGCGTGTCCAGCTGATGCCAGTGTTGAAGCCAAAGAGGTCGCGCATTGGACGACACAAGCTAGTGGGGGGCAAGGTGCGGTAAGAGAGGTACTCGTTGCCTTACTTAAAGCAAAAGGCCTGTGGCAGCAAGCAACAGCAAGATATTTAGAGTAAGGAGTAAGTTATGTCTACGTATAAGGAGTATACAGATGTTCATGTTCCTAGCTTTGAAAAGTCTCCAGCCCGCTTGCAGCGCTTGAGCTATGCGCAGTTAAAAGAATTGGCGGATATTGCTGAGGATGCGTACTATTTATTAGACCTGAACAAGGTCAGTGACAACTACCACCAGTTTAGAAGCTGTTTTGCGCAGCAGTATGAAGCGTGTCAAGTCGCATATTCATTTAAAACCAATTACACGCCTGCACTGTGTCACCACTTGAAAGAACTTGGATGTTTTGCTGAGGTTGTGTCGAGGATGGAATATGACATTGCCACTAAAGTAGTGGGTTATCATCCTTCTCAAGTGATTGTAAACGGTCCTGTTCATAGTCAGCAGTTTGTAGAAACTGTGATGACGGATGGTGCGCTGTTCAATGCTGATGCTTGGTACTTGTTGGCGATGGTTGAAAAAGTGTGTCAGCGCTATCCTGAGCGTCATTTTAAGATAGGCGTGCGAATTACCTATCCAATCACCGAAGGCGGTGATTCACGTTTTGGGATCCCAAGCGATAAAGCTAATATGAGCAAATTAATCAATTGGCAAAACAGTCTCAAAAATTGTGAAATAGTAGGCTTTCACAGCCATTACTCCAACTCATCTCGCAGTACAGTTTCTTTTGCTTCTAGAATTAATGGCTTGCTGAGCGCTAGTGAAGCTTTCTTCTCATCAACCACGCCTAATTTTATAAATGTTGGAGGCGGATTTTTTGGTCATATGCCGGATTCTTTGGCTGTTCAATATGGCGAAAGTGTCGCGACGTTCGAGCAATACGCCGAAGCTATCTGTACGCCTATTAGATCTCAATACACAGTGCAAGAAGGGGTAAACCAGCCGTTACTTTTGCTAGAACCTGGCACTGCTTTGGTGTCAAACGCCATGGTATTTGTGGCACAAGTCTTAGAGGTTAAAAGTTGCTCAGGTAGAACGGTCGCACTTATAAATGGCAGTAACCACAACGTTAACCATAAATGGCAAGGTGAAACCTTGCCCGTGCAACTAATACCAAAGCCTGGCAGTCGCTCCACGTCTAATTCAGGTGAGACCTTTGATATTGTCGGCAATACCTGTATTGAGAAGGATATCATTTGCCAAACGGTCAATGGCACCGTACAGGCTGGAGACTTTGTAGTGTTTCAATACATGGGGGGCTATAGCAATGTACTCAAACAACCATTCATTCACCCATGTCAAGGGATCTATGCTTGGCACAATCAGCGACTGCTTCGGATTAAAAAATCAGGAGATATGCACTCAGTACTTAGTGATTATCAGTAGTGCAATCTTCAAAATGAATACATGCGTAGTCGGTGTTAATCAAGCATATCACCGTGCCTGTACACACAATAAGCAAAGAATATTGAATGCTTATTTAACTTCGCGAGCCATGCTCGCTTAAACGCATTGTTGAAGAGGAAATTAACATGTCTAATTGGTCAGCACCCCAGGCGCTTAGTATTCCAGCGGGAAAACTCGTCATTTTTTGTGCCACTCACCAAGCGCAATTCCAGCAGCAGATACAGATTATTGATACTAACGGTCAACCTATTACCTTCCAAACGTTTGATGGGCAATCACATTCATTTCCCATTACTGGACAAGGGACCGGCGTGAATCTGTTTGCCAATGGCAATGGTAAATTCATCATGGAATCTGGTTACCAAATCCAGTTCAGAAATGATCACTCTCAGACTTCGCTGGTGGCGGCTAGTACTGTTGAGTTTGATCTCAATGGCATTGTTTATGGTGGTGGAACGTTATTTGTAACCGATGATCAGGGAGGGCCAGAGCCTGATTACAATGATACCAGTTTATCACTGCAATGGTTTAACTCTCAGGGTTAACTGTCGTCAAAAAGGAATTCACTATGAATATGCAAGTAAAAGGTTTATATAAATTTGTTTCACAGGCGGCATTGTCGGGGGCGATAGCTATGGGGTCAAGCGTTGTGGCAGCACAAAGTTTTCCTGGTGGGTCGCCTATCACTGCAAGTGATTTAACGGCAACGCCAGCGCAGTTACCAGCACCGCCACCACAATATCAGTTGAATGACCCAATAAGTCATGAACAGTTTGCACGCTTTGCTTGGCGGCAGTTTATTTACTTGAACTCGCCGACCAAGAAAGCCAGCTCGGGACAAAGCAATGTTTCTCCCGTTGTTAGGGGAACGGTCGATCCTAATGCAAACTTTGTGACATCGGGTAATCCACGTTTTTATCAATCGGGTAAAAGCTCAACGGATAATTTCAGCAATAACATTCTTGTCTGGGAGAGCTATGCCCATCGCTCAGAGCTGTTCCCTAAAAATGCGAAGGCCAGTGGTGACTTTCCGACTTTGTTGCCGAAATACGACTTTATTAATCTGAGTGTGCCATCCAGCCAGGCGCGCTTTAACAACCTAGATGAAAACTCCCAGATAGGTCAGAATAAAATCTTTTTTCCAAAAAATGGCAGTACGCCTTCGGCTAATCCATATGACGACTATGAAGTATTGTTTGAAGCTAAAGTCAACCAAACCGAATATGATTACATTAAAGGATTAAATGTTACACCTAATGAACCATTAGAGAACTTTGATTTACCAAATGAAACGATAGAAATAAAAGCAGCGTGGCGGGTACTAAGTGATGATTTGGCTCAATCTGGCCGCTATCATACTGCGGAAGCTTTGTACTACAAAGGCGAAGGGAGTGAGGCACAAGCACATGTCGCCACATTTGGTCTGATTGGTCTACACATTATAAGAAAGATGGAAAACTACGAAGCGTTTGTATTTTCTACATTTGAGCACGTAGATAACCTGAAAAAGCCCAATGGCGCAGAAACAGGCTTGTATTTTTATACGACTTATAACCAGTTGAGCTATCAAAGTACGGTGTCATCAACGCCTCATGCGATTGTGAATACTGGTACAAATTTAGTGCAATTACCATTACCTACAGCGGGTGATATTACCCCTGCAAATGGTTATGAGTTTATCAATGGTAACTTTACCCAGCCAACCGCCACCTCAGCAGGGCCAATTAAAGTGGTTCAACCACCAACGATTACCAATGCGGTTACTAGCGTCAATCAAGAAGTGAAAAATGCCATGGCGCAATCAAAACAGTTTGGTAATTCTGTATGGCAGTATTACCAACTAAAAGGAGTTCAGCCATTACCTGTGAACGAAGACAGCAGTGTGGCCGGCAAAGCAAACCCACTCACGCAAGACTATTTCTTAGCAAATAATGTAATAGAAAGTAGCCAACCAGGTATTCAGTTGTTTAAAGGCGGGGCTCCGGGCCCACTTCCTCAACCACCTAATACGACTAATTGTAGTCAGCCCGTTCCAAGCGCAGGCCAGCCCAGTGTAAACTGTTTACCTAACCCACGAGCAGGTTCAACGGCGGCCAATATACAGAATGTGCCTAACTTAGTGGTTCCAGGTATTAGCCATGGGGATCAAAACTCCATTGTGATGGGGGGCTGCATGGGGTGTCATGGTCAGGCGAAATATACAAATAAAGACGGTACGACAAGCAGTATTTTTAGCTTCTTGATCAGTCAGCCAAACCTAGAAGGTAACGGAGGCTTTACCGCAGATCCATTCGACCAAACTGGCGTCAGCTTAAGTACAGCTGCACAAAAGTATATGGCTACACAAGGTAAGTAACAGTGAAAAGGAGTGCTTGGCACTCCTTTTATATTTGGTTGACGACTTTTACTGGGGAGAGCGGCGCTTCATATTCACAAGATAAAGCTTGCATTGTCAGGGGTTGTTTTGCACCACTGTGTTCTGTCCAATCATATTGTTGAGTGATTTTCCAAGCTGCGAACTGATCATCTGAGCCAAGGGTGCACTCAGTCCAAACATCTCGCCATAAATGCAGGTACTTTAGGTAATGTGGCGCTAATTCAAGTATTTCACTGTCATCATAATTAAACCATGGCTTGATAACGCCTGCAAAGTGAATGAATTTAGCATCTAATAGTGTCAGTTTGTCCAGTTGGTGTATGTACTGCTCGATAAATGGCATAAAGTTGTAACGACCATCTACCAAAGTCACTTTATTCTGAAAATAGATATTCAACAGCATTTGGTCGGTAAAGCCTTTACTACCGAAGTCTTTCCAGAGCGAAAGGTCGTCAATGAGACTGACAACGCCTTGATAATGCTCATCAGTAAGATAGGTGCTTGAAATAGCCATAAAACCTGAGTTAAATGTGTGAATGAGATTGTTCTGACCATAGCTTTGCGGAATTGTTAAGGCATCAAAAGGTGTTTTTTTCAGTAACTCATTTGCTCTGTGCTCGTATGCAAAACCGTCTCGTGCGGCTAAAAAGTCATAAGGGCTGTCAAACACCTCTTTGATGTTATTGCAGCACATGCCATCGCTATCGAGAAAAACCAACTTTTCATAGCCACGTAAACGTAGGATTTCAAGTGACAATAACCGCAAATGGAGATCCGCACGCAGAGTTGGCAAATGTGTGCGTAGCCTGTCGGTTGCGTTTTCAATTTGCTCGGAGCGCTTAATAAACTTAACTGGGTAATGAGCACTCAGGCGCGCTTTGTTGGCCGACGACAAGTGGTCAATAAAGATGACAATATCGCCTTCAAACCAAGGGTTATATTTCAAAAAGCTATAAATTAAAACCTCTGTACCGAGTGCGAAGTTATCGCAAGTTACTGTGGCCAAGCAATAAGCTTTTTTCATAGATTATGTGCTCCGATTGGGTTGGCAAATTCAGAGGTGGAGTTATCAACAAGTAACTTATTGATTGCTCTATCGAAGGTTTCTGTCAGCATGTCTAATGCTACCTCTTTATTTTGGGGGTGCCATGAAAAGTAATTTAGCATGCCATATCCTGCCGGTGTTTTATTAGCGTCTAGAATGAACAAACGTTGGCTTTGAGAGCACCTTACAATGTCTAGCTCGCCAAAATCTAAGCCGATGAGTTGACAAAATTTGGTGATATTTACCTGCTCTTGGTAGCTAAACATCTTGTGGGTACCTAAGAGTTCAGGTGGCTTTTGGACACGGTCATCCAATGAGTCGTTAGCGACAGCTTGTTGTACTAAATAAACAATGGGAAGCTGGCCAAAAATAACAGGCACTCGGTACTCCTGTTGGTAGTCGCCGACAGTAGAGTCAATCAGTGCTTGATAAACTTTACTGTCATCTAAAGAGTCTATCGGTGTATCGATTACTCGACCACCCTTAACCCCATTGGCATTTGGCTTTTCGACGCAACGACCTTTATGAGTAAGAGGATCAATAAAGCTACCATAACCAAACACGGCGTATTGTAATTGTTCAACATGTTTTTTACTGATATTGAGGCAGTTTTGGTTGATGATATGTTTGCCATCTGCTGCATCAAGCAGCTTGTGCGGACAGTTCAACTCCGTTACATCGCTCCACAAAAAAGCCACGTCAAATGAAGCTTCTAAATCACGGGTTACCTGATAGCCCAGTCTATTGATGATGTGAGTGATGGAGTAATACTCTTTGTCTGGGTACTGGGGATAAAAAAGTAATTTCATAGGATGGCGCGCCTTTAATAATACTGAGCCAATAACAAAGGGTATTGGCTCAGGTGTATGGATTAAGTTATTTGCAGCAACCGCACACTGACATAACACCCTCTTCGGTCGTACTCCATTGGCCATTCCATGTTAACCCGAGGTTTGGACATACGCCTTTTGCATCAGAGGTACCGTCTTTACATTTTTTTACTGCATCTTGCTGGCTATATATTGGTCCAGCTTGAACATCAACGCACTGACCCATACCAACAACGATGTCGTCAAATATGTGGCTTAGTAACCCAGAGGTCGTGTTCTTATTTTTTACCGTGTCTGTACCAGCATATCCGTGGCAGCCAAAACAGTTAGAAGCGAATCCGTTATTAGTTTTTGGGTTCGTATCAACCCATTGAAATGTGGTCTCAGCAACGGTGTTTGCTAAACGCAGCGAGCCTCGCTGATTGCTGACATCGCCATTGACACTGGAATCTTTGGTGATATCGCTTACCCAAATGGCACCAACATTAAAGTAGTTTTTGAAAATGCTCATATCACCTGTTAGCTGCTTATGAACACTGCTGTTCATCGATACAATATCGCTAACATTTTCTTCTGCCTTCCAGTCATCGGCAGCGGTGCCATGCGGATAGACGCGGCATATTTCAGTGGGCACGCCGGTAAGTGTCCCGTTTGGTGCTGCTTGGTTTAGACACTTAGACATTGATGTATTGTCTGAGCTTGCAAGGGCAGCTGAACATGACTCACTGATAAATGACCAGCCAGTATTGGTGGCGGGTTTGTTACAGTCAGGCGCATTTTTATTGTGTTCAAATGTTGCCCAGATAAACTCTGGATGATCGGGGGTTGCGATAGCAAAATGAAAGCCAATCAAACCAAGCGTGGTGTTGGCGGGCGCGCCTTGTGGGTTGTTCCACACAAGGTAGTCTGCTTGATTGTCTGTTTTAGTTAAGACTTTCCAAGCGGTTTTTAACTCAGTTGTGCCACCCGGGAAATTGGTTGCATTCTTTATTTTATCTGCATCATCACACATGTTGCGGCTAAAGCGCATATCGTAATAAACAATATTGCCGGCTTGATCGAAAATTACATCGCCACCACCTGCCTCACCATGAATGAAGCTACCGCTTTTGTCTAAGGCGTTTTTCAACGTCACGCCCGTAATTGTGTTGTCACACGAGTTCGCAGGCGCGCCATTCGCACCTAGCTCATAAAGAGGGTAGTCGCTGGTGTTTGAGAAGTTTCGATTTTCTGCGTTGTTTTCAGAGTCGGTTGAGGTACTTTTGTAGGGAGACATCAAACTGATGAATGATTGCCATGTGAATTGATAAAAATCACAGAAGTCATTACCGTTATTTGGTACTTCTTCGGGAATACCTGGGTCACCTGAAAACCAGCTTGCTGGCGCGGTACAGCTAGTCGTTTGCGTTTGAGCACTAATGGCTTGCTTAGCTGGTAGTGCTAAGATCAAACCACAGCTAACAATAGGTAGATATCTTTGCCATACGAATCTGGCATTGCTTTTATTTTTCATGACTCGCCCCTGAGAGTGTAAAAGTAAACAGCGATTTAAAGGATACTGCGTTACATAAAAGTACAAGAGGCTAGACTGCTGCAAAGGCGCGACCTATAAATAGGTGATACACAAGCTTCCTTACCATCCATCAAACTGGATGACTGAAGTATAGTTAGAAAGCCAAAAAACAAAAATTACATCTTATTACAAACATGACGATCTAGATTGATTAAACAGTAATATATACCTTACTTACAGATAAAAGCATTGGAAGAAGGACAACAGGTAATGCATGCAACCGTATTGACTATTTTGGATTTTTTAAAGCAAATAGATATCCCACACGAGGTATGCTCCATCGAGCAAAAAACGTTTTTACCAGGACTGAGGCTCGAACGGGGCGTGTTACAGATAGACGCAGAAAAGTTACTTTATCCCGGTGATATATTGCACGAAGCGGGGCACCTAGCTGTTTGTGAACCGACAGAAAGGTATATGATGAGCGATGATGTATATAAAAGTGGCCGCAATCAAAGCTGGATGCAAGGAGAAGAAATGGCGGCGATTGCTTGGTCGGTCGCGGCAAGTAGATTTATTGGCTTACCACTTGACGTTGTTTTTCATCCCCATGGATACAAAGGGGCAAGTGATCATTTTATCAAGATATTTTCTGAAGGAGAGGCATTTGGTACACCTTTGTTAAAAGCGTGGGATATGGTTGACCCTGATTTGGGATTTCCATTCATGAAATGTTGGCGAAGAGAGCTTTCATGGTATTAGACGAGTATGTACCTGAAAATGTTGCACACCTCTTTGATATTTATTGATTTTTATTTTATTCGGATATAGGGAGGGACCATGCATTTTTCTTAACTTGAACTAAACTTATTAACTATTCAAGATACACTGGTATGAAGCTCAGATGGCTATCCCCTATTTTGATAAGCTCAGTACACGTTTATTTGCACCGTTAGTTGTTATTTTCTTAGTGGTCTTTTTGGTGTTGCTGATCTACGTGCCAAGTATTACCAAACAACATACCATTGATAATGCAATTGCATCGGCAGAAAGTACCGTTAAGCAATATAAGGCAATTCGTGGCTACTATACAAAGAACATCATCAAAAAAATCACCAGTGGCAGCGAGTTTTCCCCACATTTTGAGCACAAAGATAACGCCAAACACATACCGCTACCGGCGACATTTATCCATGACATCAGTGAAGAGTTTTCTGAAAAAGGAATAATCGCATTAAAGCTTTATAGTCCATACCCATTTCCAATTAGACAGAATAGGCAGTTAGATCAATTCGCTCAGCAAGCCTGGCAAAAGTTGAATGATAACCCAAAGCTGACTTTTAGCTCGGTGGAAGAAGTTGCGGGCAAAGAGGTTGTGCGTGTTGCACTGGCAGACACCATGGTGGCAAAAGGGTGTGTAAATTGTCACAACAGTCATCCCCAAACTCCAAGAACAGGTTGGAAACTTAATGACGTTCGAGGTGTATTGGAAGTTCAAGTCCCCATCGATGGTGTACTGGCTGGTGCGCAAAGTCTAAATCTAGTCATCGCAGGGATTGTGGTCGGTGCTTTGGTGGTTACCATCGGTATTTTGTTCTACCTGTTTAGAAGGTTAATCTCCAATCGCCTACGTAGTTTGCACAAGGCATTAGATGAGATTGTAGCCGGTGAGGGTAATCTTAGTCATCGACTTGAAGAGCACCCAAGGGATGAGATTGGTGTGGTATCGGTGGCATTTAATGAGTTTATGAATAAGTTTTCTTTGGCGTTAACCAGTATCGCTAGCCAAGTAGAGCAGTTATCTGGTGCAACGTTTGAGATGCAGGAGATAAGTAAAACCACAAACAGCGGAGCGAAAAAGCAACAACAGATAACTACACAAGTTGCAGACTCCATGACGGATATGTTGTCGTCTGTAGAAGATATGAACTCTATTGCACAAGTAACGGATGAAAACACTAGAGCAACACAACAAGAGGCTTCGCATGGACGCGGTATTGTTAAAGAAAGCTTCGAATCTGTTGAAGCGCTATCTCGTGTAATGGCAAACGTTGCTGACGTAGTACGAAATCTAGAGTCCGATAGCCAAAATATAGGTGGAGTACTGGATGTCATTAAAAATATCGCTGAGCAAACTAATTTACTCGCGCTAAATGCCGCGATTGAAGCTGCTAGGGCTGGAGAGCAAGGCCGAGGCTTTGCGGTAGTTGCCGACGAAGTCAGAACGCTCGCGAGTCGAACACAAGAGTCCACAGAAGAAATTAACAATATGATCACGCAGCTTCAGGCGGGTGCTAAAAATGCGGTGCAAAGTATTGAAAATGGTGGTCAGAGCATTCAAATGAGTCAGCAAAAAGCTAATGAAACCAAAAATATGATTGAAAGCATCAGCAATTCAATCAATGAGATACAAAAGCAAAATGAGCAACTCACTCAAGCCGCTAGATTGCAGGGACAAACCATCAAAGATATTAGCTCTAGCATTACCGAAATACACGAAACGTCAAGTACGACTAATGCCAGTGCGAGCGAAATTCTGGCCGCTGCCGATGAAATCAATCAGGCTGTGAAACAAATTAATGAGCAGCTACATAGATTTACAGGCAGCTAATAAGGTTAAAGTGAGTCGCTATATTCGGTCATGATCTGAGCTATCCAAGTGGCGATACGGTCGTCACTTTTATCATATTGGCTGTCTTCATCTAGGGCTAACCCGACGAAATGTTTCCCATCTTCGGTAAGTGCTTTGGAGGCTTCGAATTCATAGTCGGCAGTGTTAGGCCAATAACCTAAAAACGTTACCCCTTGCGGCGCTATCTTGTCATGTAACATCCCAAGAGCGTCTTGAAACCACTGTCCGTAGCCCTGCTGATCGCCCATGCCAAACAGCGCGATGGTTTTGCCTGCTAAGTTAACCCCTTCGATATCGTCCCAGCATGATTCCCAGTCTTCTTGCAACTCACCAAAGTCCCAAGTGGAAATACCAAAAATCAAAAAGTCATACTGTTGGGCGTTGACCAGTGGCTCGTCTTTGATGTTGTGTAATGACACAATATCCTCACCAATAATGTCTCTTATTTTTTCGGCCGCCATTTCGGTATAGCAGGTGGTTGAACCGTAAAATAACCCGATTTGCATAGTATTTATCACTTTTAGATTGACTGATATGATAGGCGCGAAGTCTACCTTATGACGCATTAAATTGATACAGGAAGCCTGTGAGCGAAAATATCTCAAGAAAGCCATTAAACGACGTCAATGCGCAAGCTATAGAATTGTTTTTGGACACTTTATACCTAGAGCAAGGGCTAAGCGAAAATACGCTAGCAGCTTATCGCAGTGACTTAGATAAGTTTGCTCAATTTATTCAATCAATAGATAACAACTGCTCACTGTTAAAAGTTCAAAGTTCAGATGTTGAAGCGTATTTGGCACATCGACATGATTTAGGGCTAAAATCGCGCAGTACCGCTAGGGCGATCAGTGCACTCAAACGGTTTTATTTATTTTTTTTACGCCAAAAAGAGATCACCGCTACGCCACTTTTGAATATTGCACAACCTAAAACAACACAAGCCTTACCTAAGACTCTAACAGAGCAAGAAGTAGAAGCTTTGTTAGACGCACCCGATTTAGGTGATGCCATGGGGCTCAGAGACAAAGCCATGCTGGAACTTTTATATGCCACAGGACTGCGGGTAACGGAGTTAGTTGGCATGAGAATGGAGCAGATCAATTTACGCCAGGCTGTTGTGTTGGTAAAAGGCAAAGGAGGTAAAGAACGTTTAGTGCCAATGGGCGAAGAAGCATTGCACTATATCGAACAGTTCCTGAAGGTCGGTCGCCCTGAAATGGTTAAACATGCTACCGATTTTGTGTTTCCATCAAAACGCGGCACCGGTATGACACGTCAAACTTTTTGGCATCGTATTAAACACTATGCTATTTTGGCAAATGTAACGTCACCATTATCACCACACACGTTACGTCATGCATTTGCAACACATTTGTTGAATCATGGCGCTGATTTAAGAGTTGTACAGATGATGTTGGGGCATAGTGACTTATCGACGACACAGATTTATACACATGTTGCCAGTGAACGTTTAAAAACGCTTCATCAGCAGCATCATCCCAGAGCTTGATGGAATTTTATTTGAAATTGTCGGTCTACTGGGTGATTGGATAATAATTGAAAGAGCATAATATGAAAAAACTAATGTATGTAGCGGCAATGGCATGCTGCTTCTCAACCTTCGCCAACACAGCGCCAGAAGCCGTTCCTGCTGAGCAGAGCGTAAACCCTATTGAAGAAAGTTTTGCTAAATTAGGCGTAACGGTATCAAGCATAGAAGATAGCCCAATAGCGGGTTTGAAAACAGTACTGACCGATAAAGGCGTGCTTTATGCCAGTATGGATGGTAAATATTTGATGCAAGGCAATCTCATTGATTTGGAAAACCGCATCAACGTAACCGATCAAGCACTAAGTGGTGTACGTAAAGAGGGCGTTGCACAATACGAAGATTCAATGATCGTTTACAAAGCTGAAAATGAAAAGCACCAGGTCACGGTATTTACGGACATTACTTGTGGCTATTGCCGCAAGCTACACAGAGAGTTGGAAGACTATCTGTCAGCTGGAATTACAGTGAAATATTTAGCGTATCCACGTGGTGGCCTGCAGGGCTCTGGCTATGAAGATTTAAGAAATGTGTGGTGTGCAAAAGACGCAGCAAAAGCACTTACAGACGCTAAAGCTGGTCAAAAAGTTGCTAAAGTAGAAAACTGTAGTGCGCCGGTATCAGAACATTACCAGTTAGGTCAGAGCTTTGGTTTGTCAGGCACACCAGCGATTATTCTTGACGATGGCACGCTAATTCCAGGTTATCAACCTGCAGACTCCCTATCAAAAATGTTAGAAGAGAAAAGCACGAAGTCGTAATTGAGGGTATAATGCCGTCAACGAGAAAAAGGCCGTCAGGCCTTTTTTATTGCTCCAAATTTAAGGTTTAGTTAGTTAATGAACACCCATATTCAAGTGCGTTCGCGCGTTGATGATAGTCATCTGCCAAACCAATTACACCCGGTAATCAAACAGATTTATGCCAGCCGAGGCGTGCAATCCACCCATGAATTGGACAACAGAACCAATACGCTGATTGATTTTCGTTTGTTAAAAGATATCGACAAAGCGTGCGATATTTTACAGACGGCATTACACAGCCAAGCGAGGATATTAATTGTTGGCGATTTTGATGCGGATGGCGCGACCAGTACCACGGTACTGATGGAAGGGTTAGCGCTGTTTGGCTATCAGCACGTAGATTATTTGGTACCGGATAGATTTAGCTTAGGGTATGGCTTGAGCCCAGCTTTAGCAGAGCAAATTGTTCAGTTACAGCCAGAGCTGGTGATCACCGTTGATAATGGGATTTCTTGTATTACCGGAATAGACATTGTTAAGCAAGCTGGCATTAGCGTGATAGTCACCGACCACCATTTACAAGGTGAACAGCTGCCAAATGCCGATGCAATAGTAAACCCAAATCAGCAAGGGTGTCAGTTTCCTTCAAAATCAATCGCAGGTGTCGGAGTGGCGTTTTATTTGCTGATGGCACTTCGCAGCACGTTGAGAGAGCAGGGGTATTTTGAAAGATTAGGGCAAACACCACCTAATCTAGCCGCTTTGCTAGATGTGGTAGCGCTTGGAACTGTGGCAGATGTGGTGGCACTGGATGCTAATAATCGAACCTTAGTTTATCAAGGTCTAGCGCGTATACGCAGTGGCCATACACGACCTGGGATTATGGCCCTGATAGAAGTTGCCAATCGAAATGCGGCGCGATTAACAGCCAGTGACTTTGGTTTTGCGTTAGCACCTCGGCTCAACGCTGCTGGTCGTCTTGATGATATGAGTTTGGGGATAGCCTGCTTGCTTTCTAAGGACTTACATCAGGCGCGTCGTATTGCAAGTGAACTAGATAGCCTCAATCATGAGCGACGTGAAATTGAACAAGGAATGCAACAAGAAGCGCAAGCCGTGTTAGAACGCTTGGTATTAAGTAGTCAAAATGTGCCAGATGCCGTGTGCTTATACCAACATGATTGGCACCAAGGGGTTATAGGTATTTTAGCTGGGCGCCTCAAAGAGCAATACCATCGTCCAACCGTTGTTTTTGCTCAGGGGGATAACGGCGAACTTAAGGGTTCATGCCGCTCTATCGAAGGTGTGCACATGCGCGATGTGTTAGAGTCTCTGAATACCTGTTACCCTGGTCTCATCGAGAAGTTTGGCGGACATGCTATGGCAGCGGGGCTCACTATTAGTGAGGCAAACTTTGATCGCTTTAAGCAAGCCTTTGTACAAACCGTGAGCGAGAACTTGTCTGACGAGCACAAGCAAAGCGTACTATTAACTGACGGGGTGTTACCTGCAGATTGTTTTACGATGGAATTTGCCCAGCTTCTACAGCAAGCGGGCCCTTGGGGACAGCATTTTCCAGAGCCTGTTTTCTGTGGTGAGTTTGAGCTGGTTCAACAGCGAATCGTAGGTGAAAAACATCTTAAATTGGTACTCAAACACCAATCAGGAAAGCTGGTTGATGCGATTGCCTTTAACGTTGATGTGCGCTCATGGCCTAATTCACAAGCTACGCATTCACAAGTGGCGTATCAGCTTGACATTAACGAGTTTCGAGGCAAGTTTTCATTACAGTTGATAGTACGAGAAATCAGCGCAATAACCTCATAAAGGCATTTATAGCCAGAGCAAACTTTGCTATTATGGCGCGTTTAATAATTGTCGCCTTGTAGTGCCATTACTGGCGTTGTGAACAAGTGCAGAAAATCGATAAATTTTTGGAGTAATATGCATGTTTGAAGTGAATCCTGTGATTAATCAAATCAAGGACATTCGCGAACGTACTGAGCTGCTTCGGGGGTACCTTTGACTACGCTCTTAAACAAGAGCGTTTAGAAGAGGTTAATGCAGAACTTGAAGATTCGGCGGTATGGAACGAGCCTGAAAAAGCGCAAGCTTTAGGGCGTGAAAAGTCAGCGCTAGAGGAAGTCGTTGAAACCATAGATAACTTGGTTTCGGGTGCTGACGATGCGGAAGGTCTCGTCGAGCTTGCTGTTGAAGCCCAAGATGAGGAAACCTTTGAAGAAGCGCAACAAGAATTAGATACATTGTTGGCCTCTTTGGAAAAGCTTGAATTCCGTCGCATGTTTTCAGGTCCTCACGATAACAGCGATGCATATTTAGATTTACAGTCTGGTTCTGGCGGTACCGAAGCGCAAGATTGGTGTAACATGCTCCTGCGCATGTATTTGCGCTGGGGTGAAGCAAAAGGCTTTAAAGTTGAACTCGTTGAAGCAACAGACGGCGATGTGGCGGGTATCAAAGGTGCAACCGTGCGGTTTGTCGGCGAATACGCTTATGGTTGGTTGCGCACAGAAACGGGTGTTCACCGTTTAGTACGAAAAAGTCCTTTTGATTCAAGTGGACGTCGTCATACCTCTTTTGCTTCTGCTTTCGTATACCCAGAAGTTGACGATAATATCGAGATTGATATCAACCCAGCCGACTTACGCATTGACGTATATCGTGCTTCGGGTGCCGGTGGTCAGCACGTAAACACCACCGAGTCTGCGGTTCGTATTACCCACGTGCCAACAAATACTGTTGTACAGTGTCAGAACGAACGTTCGCAACACAAAAACAAAGCGCAAGCGATGAAGCAGTTAAAAGCCAAATTATTTGAGCTGGAAATGCAAGCGCAAAATGCTGAAAAGCAGTCACAAGAAGACGCCAAGTCAGATATCGGCTGGGGTAGTCAAATACGTTCATACGTATTGGATGACTCACGTATCAAAGACTTACGTACTGGCGTTGAAAACCGTAATACGCAGGCCGTATTAGACGGTGATTTAGACAAATTTATCGAAGCTAGCCTGAAATCAGGCCTTTAATCAACAAGCTAAACTAAGAGCTAAAAAATGACAGATCAAATCCAAGACGAAAATAAACTCATTGCTGAGCGTCGTACCAAGTTGGATGCGATTCGCGAGAATTGCAGTGCCAATGGCCACCCTAACAGCTTCCGCCGTGAAGACTATACGGCTGATCTACAGGCTAAGCTTGGTGATAAATCGAAAGAAGAGTTGGTTGAATTAGATCACCAAGTTGCAGTTGCTGGCCGCATTTTAGCTAAACGTGGTCCATTCTTGGTTTTACAAGATATGAAAGGCCGTATTCAGGCATATGCTTCAAAAGATGTACAAAAAGATTTGAAAGAAAAATATGGCCAACTAGATATTGGCGATATTATTGGCGTTAAAGGTCCGGTGCACAAATCTGGCAAAGGTGACTTGTACGTGGATATGGTTGAGTATGAACTACTGACCAAATCATTGCGTCCGCTGCCAGAGAAGTTCCATGGCTTAACAGATCAGGAAGCTAAGTATCGTCAGCGTTATGTTGATCTAATCACTAATATGGAAACCCGTGAAACCTTTAGAATTCGCTCTAAGGTAATCGAGGGCATTCGTCGTTTCTTAGCTGAACGTGACTTTATGGAAGTTGAAACACCGATGCTACAAGTTATTCCTGGTGGTGCTTCTGCGCGTCCTTTTGTAACGCACCATAATGCCCTAGACATCGATATGTATTTACGTATTGCGCCTGAGCTTTATCTTAAGCGTTTAGTTGTGGGTGGTTTTGACCGTGTATTTGAAATTAACCGTAACTTCAGAAATGAAGGGTTATCAACGCGTCACAACCCAGAGTTCACTATGATTGAATTCTATCAAGCGTATGCAGATTACAATGACCTAATGAATCTGACTGAAGACATGTTACGCACGGTCGCTCAGGATGTGCTTGGCACGACCACAGTGGTTAACACCACAAAAAATGCAGACGGCGAAGTGGTAGATACGATAGAGTATGACTTTGGTCAACCATTCACACGCCTATCAATGGCTGATGCTATCATCGAACACTCAGAAGCTGCAGCAGCACAGGCGCATATCTTTAAAGACCCTGAAAACCACTTTGAAGAGTTGAAAGCGTTTGCTAAGCAAGTACACGTTAAAATACCGGAGAACTGTGTGTGGGGTGCGGGTAAGTTCTTGTGTGAGATCTTCGAAGAAGTGGCAGAGCACAAGCTTATTCAACCAACTTTTATCACTGAATATCCGTGGGAAGTATCTCCACTTGCGCGTCGCAACGATGAAAACCCATTCATCACTGACCGCTTTGAGTTCTTTGTAGGTGGCCGTGAACTTGCAAATGGTTTCTCTGAGCTTAATGACGCAGAAGATCAGGCGGCACGTTTTGCTCGCCAGGTTGAAGAGAAAGATGCAGGTGATGATGAAGCGATGCACTTTGATGAAGACTACATTCGCGCGCTTGAATATGGTTTACCACCAACAGCGGGCGAGGGTATTGGTATTGACCGCTTAGTGATGTTATTCACTGACTCACCAACAATTAAAGACGTTATCTTGTTCCCGCATATGCGCCCGCAAGCTGATTAATTTAATCTTTGCTAAAAAGCCGCTCAAAAGAGCGGCTTTTTTGTATTTTTACAGACGTTTGTTGTATTTTTGGTCGCAAAGTGCGGAAAAGTTAAACGTAGTCATATAAATGACTTAAAAGCTGCACATTCTATGAGCATACGGTTCACTTTTACCATAAAAGTGTTTGACTTATTTTCTCAAGCCTTTATTATACGCATCCACAAGACGGAGAGGTGGCCGAGTGGCTGAAGGCGCTCCCCTGCTAAGGGAGTATAGGGTTTGTAGCCCTATCGAGGGTTCGAATCCCTCCTTCTCCGCCATTTTTTATTAAATGGCTTCTTGTATATCGGACGCGTAGCTCAGCTGGATAGAGTACCTGGCTACGAACCAGGCGGTCGGAGGTTCGAATCCTCCCGCGTCCGCCACTTTATCTCAAGTGGTTAAATATAGAGAATTGTGATGCAGGCAGTAGGAGGTTCACTCTTACAAGATACG